>JAPLPD010000352.1 GCA_026400395.1 Alphaproteobacteria bacterium
AAAGCTTGCCCCCTATGATGGGGGCTACAGTCTCAGGCCAACTCGCAGCTCCCGAAGGGCGGGAAGAGCGAATCATGGACGATGACGGCAACAGCATTGTCGTCCGCTTCCCGTTCGAACCGACCTTGGAGACCTACGACTTCTTGAAGGATTATCTGGAGTTCCGCATTGCGCGGTTGCGCCGCACATCGCAGGCGAAAATTTCGGATGACGAAGCGAACTAGCCCCGATCCCATCGCTTAGCCGCTGCCGCGCGCGCGATATCCGCCCGCCGCTCGGGCGTCATGGCCTTCGCCCGAGCCTCGCCGCCCTTCTTGCCCATCTCAGCAGCGGCGGAGCAGGCGGGCACGTCATCCTGATCCTCGCCCGTCGCGATGCGCGCGATCTTCACAGCGTTGCCGACCACATCGGCCGGAATGCCGACGCCGGTGTCCTCGACGGTGACGGCGACGTATTCGCCGGGCGCAACCGAGCCGCCCTCCTCGACCGTAAGGTTCTTGCTGGTGATCGTGACCGCACCGCCGTCAGGCATGGCGTCGCGCGCATTGACCACGAGATTTACCATAGCGATTTCGAATTCGCTGGGGTCGACAAGCACAGGCCATGCATCCCAGGCCGTGTCGATCAACAGCCGGGCGCCGCCGCCAAGGCCGCTGTTCAAAATCTCACGGATCGACTCGATCCGCTGGCGGATGTCGATTGCCTCCGGGTTGACCCGCTGGCGCCGGGAAAAGGTCAGCAGTTGCCGGGTCAACGCCGCACCGCGCTGCGCCGCAAGCTCGATCGCCTGAGCCGCACGCGCGGTCTTCGGGTCGTGCGCCGCGAACTTCTTGAGCGTGTGGATGTTGCCGGACACCACCATCAAAAGATTATTGAAGTCGTGGGCCACGCCGCCGGTGAGCTGGCCCAGGGCATCCATTTTCTGCGACTGGGCAAGCTGCTTCTGCAGCCGTTCAAACACCAGTTGCGCTTCACGGCGCTCGCTGATGTCGCGGGTGATTTTCGCAAAGCCAATCAACTCGCCGCCGTCGTCGTGAATGGCGTCAATCACCACGCTCGCCCAGAAGAATGAACCGTCCTGGCGGACACGCCACCCCTCCTCCTCGTAGCGGCCGGCCTCCCTGGCGATCGAAAGCGCGCGCGCCGGACGGCCCGCGGCCTGATCGGCGTCCGAATAAAACCGCGAGAAGTGATGCCCGATGATTTCATGGGGGGCGTAGCCCTTGATCCGCTCGCCGCCGGCGTTCCAGCTCGACACATGACCTTCGGTGTCCAGCATGTAGAGCGCGTAGTCGGTCACGCCGCTGACCAGAAGACGGAAATTGCGCTCGCTGTCGTTCAGCGCGCTCCGCGCCGTCTGCCGCTCGGTAATGTCGCGGGTGATCTTCGCAAAGCCGATGAGAACGCCTTCGTCAAAGATCGCGTCGATCACCACCGATGCAAAGAACCGGGTGCGATCCTTGCGGACGCGCCAGCCTTCGGCTGCGACTTTTCCCTCCCGCCGCGCGGTTTCCAGCAATTGAGCGGGCAGCCCTCCTGCTTGATCCTCCGGCGAGTAGAATATCGAGAAATGCTGGCCGACGGCTTCCTCCGCCTTGTAGCCCTTGATGCGTTCCGCACCGGCATTCCAGTTGGTGATGATCCCGGTCGGATCGAGCATGTAGATCGCGTAATCGACCACCCCCTCGACCAGAAGCCGAAAGCGCCGCTCGCTGTCCGCCAATTGTCGAGATGACAGCAGATGAATGTTTTCGGGCGGTGCCCGCGTATCCGACATTAAGACCGGCCTTTCACCCGCCCAACCACAATAAACGCATCGAGCTGCGAAAGGTTCCAGCGGCAGACAGTTCCAGCGCAGAAACTTCTAAGCCTCGACCACGACGTAGTCGTTCTCGACGCTAACGCGGAACGTCTCGGCGACGTACGGGCCTTCGATCAGCTTGGCCCCCTTTTCGACCGAAACGCCGAAGCGCCGCGCCTTCACCCTGTCGGGATCGCACCAGGATTTGCCGGTGCGGATATCAAACTCCCAGGAGTGCCAGGGGCACCGAATGATCTCGCCACGGCGGGTGTAATCGTAATGGCCGGGATCGTCGGACAGTACAAGCCCGGTCAGGCTGCCCTCGCACAGGCTACCGCCGCGATGCGGGCACCGGTTCGACAGCGCGAAAAACTCGCCGCCCAGATTGAACACGACGATGGCGCGCCCGTCGGCGGTGACCAGCTTGCGGCCACCCGGGGGAATTTCGCTGGCGGCGGCGACGACGTGTTTCTTGGCCATTCAAGAACGAGCCATCAGTCCAGCTGGTACAACGCCCGCGCATTGCCGGAATAGATCTTCCGGCGCTGCTCGTCGGTCAGGCTCGGCGGCAGCGACACGAACGGATCGTCGAAGTCCCAGTGCGGATAGTCCGACGAGAACATGATGCGGTCCATGCCGATCCAGTTCATCACTTCGAGCAGATGATCCGGGTTCTCAGTTTCCTCCATCGGCTGGGTGGTCACCCAGAAATGCTTCTTGATGTATTCCGATGGCGCCATCTGCAAATGCGGCACCTCGCCCTTCAGCCGCTTCCACTGCTTGTCGAGCCGCCAGCCAAGCGCCGGCAGCCAGCCGAAGCCGCATTCGATCAGCACGATCTTGAGGTCCGGCCAGCGCTCGAAGATTCCTTCCATGATCATGCTGGTGACCATGACCTGGGCAGCGGTGGCGTGTTCGGTCATCTCCTCGATGTAGAACGATGGATAGCCCGAACTCGTCATCGGCCAGCCGCTATATCCGAAGGCGTGGATGCCGACCGGCAGGCTCGCCTCGACCGCGGCCTCGTAGATCGGCCAGTAGCGCTTGCGCCCCGCCGCCTCGCCGGTTCGGCTCAGCATGAACACCTGGGCGAAATCCTTGTTGCCTGCGCGCTTGCGGATTTCAGCGGCGGACGCCGCGCCGTCCTCGTAGGGCACCACCACGGACGACTTCAGCCGCGGCTCGCGGCCGGTCCAGATCAGTTGCGCCTCGTTGGCGGCGCTCGCCATCGCAACCGACAGTTCGATGTTCATGTCGCCCTGCCCGGTCGGCGACAGCGGATTCATGATCGCTGCGCTGATGCCGTAGTAATCGAGATGCTGCTGCTGGAGGAATTCGAGATCGCTCGCCGGCAATCCGCCGCCGGGCGGCCAGGCGTCGCGGCGCGCGGCCTGCGGCGTCATCTTCGGATAGGCGTAGCCTTTGGAATAGCCGTGGCGCGAGCGGTTGCCGTAGGTCTGCAGATAGACCCACCACTGGTTGCTGAGGAAGGGCCGCATCATCTCGATGGTGAGCTTGGGATGGAAGTCGCAATCGACGATATCGAGCCGGGTGTTCTGCCCGTTTGCGCGCGCTTTGGCGCTGACCTCGATGTTCATCGCGCGTCCTCCTTGAGCCGGGCATAGGTCGCGAGCGGATTGCTGATCGCGATCTTGCGCCGAAGCGCCGGGGAAAACCCGGCCGGAATCACTGCGTCGCCGTCGAACTGCCAATGTGGATAGTCCGACGCGTAGAGCAGTATATCATCGGAACGCAAATGTTCGATTGCCCGTTCCACCGCATGGGGATCGTCGGGGGCGTCAAACGGCTGAATCGTCAGGCGGAAATGGTCGCGGACGATCTCCCAGGGGGCCCGGTCGACCCAGGGGACCTCGGTGCGAAGGCCCCGCCAGAACTTGCCGAACCGCCACAGGAACCCCGGCAGCCAGGTCACCCCTGATTCGATCAGCACGACCTTGAGGCCGGGGTGCTTGGCGAACACGCCCTCACAGATCAGGCTCGCCATCTGCGATTGGAAGCCCGGCGCCTGCGCGGCATAGTCCTCGATGTACCAGGTCGGCCAGCCGAGCGAGGTCACCGGATTGCGGTAGGCCGAGCCGGCATGAATGCCGAGCGGCAGGCCGTGGCGCTCGCAGGCGGCATAGATCGGCCAGAAGTGCCGCCGCCCGAGCGGCACCTCCTGCATCGCCAGCACCAGAACCTGCACGAAGCGGCGGTCCTTGGCGCAACGTTCGATCTCGTCCACCGCGTACTCGACGTTCTGCATCGGGATGACGATGGAGGCGCGCATGCGCGGATCTCTGTCGAGCCATTCCTTGACGACCCAATCGTTGAGCGCGCGGCAGAACGCCGCCGCCATGTCTTCGCTGAACAGAAGCTGCACGCCGTAGAGACAATTGAGGATCGCCGTGCCCGATTGCCAGCGTCCGAACACCTGATCGCCGACCTCCTTGGCACTGGCGGCCGGCAATCCGCTCTTGTTGCGCCACTCCGGGCGCGAGGTCAGCGGCGACTTCAGCGGATAAGAATTGGAGTCGAGCGAGTTGAGCCCGCGCTCCACCACCGAGTCGCGCCAGAACGTGTCGAGATGCGGCAGCAGCGCCGCCACATCCGGAACGCTCGGATGCACGTCGCAGTCGATGGCGCCCACTTCCGTCATCACGTCGGTCATGTCACTCGGCCTTGATGTTCGCCGCCGCCGCTACTTCCTTCCAGCGCGCGATCTCCCGCGTCATCCACGCCGAAAGCTCAGCCGGCGTGTTGCCATAGACGTTGATGCCGAGATTTTTGGTCTTGTCCTTGAAAGTCTCGGATACCACCACGGCGCGGATATCGACCGACAGCTTTTCGATGATCGGCGCCGGCGTGCCGCCGGCCGCCATGATCGCGTTGAACGCAATCACCTCGACGCCCGGATAGGTCTCCGCGATGGTCGGCACACTCTCTGCTCCGGGCAATCGTTCGGCGCTGGCGCTGGCGATGAGCTTCAGCTCGCCGCTTTCCACGTAGCGGCGCGCGGAATGCCAGATGTCGAACATCAGCGGCACGCGGCCCGCGATCACGTCGGTCAACGCGGGCGCACTGCCGTTGTAGTTGATGTGGGTGAAATTCGCCTCCGGAATGCCGGCGCGCTGCTTAAGCATCTGGCCGGCGAGATCGCCGACGCCGCGCGGACCCGGCGAGGTGTAATTCACCGGCTCCTTCTTGGCGCGCGCGACCACCTCGGCGACGGTCGCCGCCGCGTAGGATCTGCTGGCGACCAGCGCCACCGGCTGCACCGCGATCATGGTGACCGGCGCGAGATCCTTGGCGGTGTCGTAGGGAAGCGATTTCGCGATCGCCGGATTGATCAGCAGCGAATTGGTGGCGACCAGCAGGCTGTGACCGTCCGGCAGGGATTTCGCGACCGCCGAGGTCGCCACGATCGTGCCGGCGCCGGGCCGGTTCTCGATCACCACCGGCTTGCCGCCCCAGCGGGCCGATAAAAGCTCTCCGAGAATGCGCGCGACCACGTCTGTCGGCCCGCCCGCGGCGAACGGCACCACAAGCCTGACGTTACCCGCCGGAAAGTCCGCGGCCGGTTGCGCAAGCGCCGCGGGAGCGGCAAACGCCGCCCACGCGAGCGCGATCCATTGGACAATTCGCATCCGGGAATGTTAGCGCGTGGACCCGTTACAATGCCAGCCGCCGCCGGAAGCCACATGGAACTGGGCGTTTATACCTTCGTCGAGAACACCCCGGACCCGGCGACGGGCCAGACGCTCTCACCCGTCCAGCGCCTGCGCGACCTGATGGAGGAGATTGCGCTGGCCGATCAGGTCGGCCTCGAGGTGTTCGGCATCGGCGAGCACCACCGGCCGGACTTCCTCGCCTCCGCGCCGCCGATCATGCTGGCAGCTGCGGCCGAGCGCACCAGGGCGATCAAGCTCTCCACCGCGGTGACGGTGCTCAGTTCAGACGATCCGGTGCGCGTCTATGAGCAGTTCGCCACGCTCGATCTGTTGTCGGGCGGGCGCGCCGAGATCATGGCCGGGCGCGGCTCGTTCATCGAGTCCTTCCCGCTGTTCGGCTACGACCTCAACGACTACGACGCGCTGTTCGCCGAGAAGCTCGATCTGCTGGTACATATCCGCGACAACCTACGCGTCACCTGGTCGGGCGAGCATCGCGCGCCGCTGAACATCCAGGCGATCTTTCCGCGTACGCCAAACAAGATTCCGATCTGGGTCGCAGTCGGCGGCAATCCGCCGTCGGCGATCCGGGCCGGCACCCTGGGCCTGCCGATGGCGCTCGCGATCATCGGCGGCTTGCCGGAGCGATTCCGGCCGTTTGTTGATCTGTTCCGCGAGGCGGCAAAGCAAGCGGGACACGACGCGCTGCAGGTCGGCATCAACACGCATGGTTATGTGGCCGACACATCGCAGCGCGCAGCCGATGAATTCTTCCCGAGCTATGCCGCGCAGATGACCCACATCGGCCGCGAGCGCGGCTGGCCGCCGACCACCCGCGCGCAGTTCGACGCGGGCTTGCATCCGCGCGCGCATCTGATGATCGGCAGTCCCGAGCAGGTGATCGAGAAAATCCTGTTCCAGCACGAGGCGCTCGGTCACCAGCGCTATCTGATGCAGATGAGCGTCGGCACCATGCCGCACGCGCAAACCATGCGGTCGATCGAACTGTTCGGCACCAAGGTCGCGCCCGCGGTGCGCAAGGCATTGGCATCCGCCAAGCCCAACGACTAACCGCCTAGCGATCAAAATTCCTCGAACAGCCGGCCCTTGCCGAAAAACTTGTCGTTGATGCCATGCGCCCGGAAGGCATGCCAGATCGTCGCCACGTTGATCGGGATCAACGGTTTGCCAAGCTGGCGTTCCAGCGTCGGGAAGATATCGACCGTCGAAAGGTTAGTGCCGGCCTGAACGATCGCATCGACGTTGTCGCCGTCGAGCTGGTTCAAGATGGCGTCGATGACCTCGCTCCTGGGCGTATGGGCGATCGAAGTCGCGGTCTCGCACTTCAGGCCATAGACCTTGGTGACCTTGTACCCCGACTCCTCGAGAAACCGGTGCACCTGCACGTCGCCGACCGACTGATAGGGGGTCAGAGCCGCCACCGACTTGACGTTGAACTTATCGAGCGCAGCCTTGAGAGCCGCCGCCCCGCTGGTCAGCCCAAGCTCGGGGCCGACCTGCTCCCGGAGCCGTTGCTCGAACTCGGCGTTGCCTTCCAGGCCGCCCCAGAACGTTTCCGCCGACATGCCCATCATGATGTAGCTCGGCTCGCAGGTCATGATGTCGCGGATCGCATCCGGTATCGTCTTGCGGATCGCATCGATGAACGCGAGGAACATGTTGTCACTGGAAAGGTCAGGCTGTTCGACCCAGAACCTCCCGAAGTGCCACGTCACCCCCTCCGGAATGAACCGCTGGCAGTCGTATTCGACGCCGACGTTGGTCGAGGGAATGATGACGCCGAGCCGACCCCGATGGCCGATCCAGGGCTCTTGCGGCTTGGTTAGTTTGAACGGCTGATTCATCGCGAACTCGATTGCGGGTGAGACCGGGCGACGCCGATAATCCCACATCGAGGACGAACGCGCGCGTAAAAAAACCGTCCTAAGTGCGCCGGGCAGTTGCCGCAACAGGTCCTAGCCCGTCGCGATTGTAGATGTCGTCGCGAAACTGAACCACGCCATCGGGCGTCGCCCAGGCGGTGACATAGACCCAGTACAGCGGCACGGGCTTGCCGATCTTGGCGTCCTTGCGCTCGCCACTCTTGATCACGGCATCGATGTCCGGGCGCGACCAGTTGGGCGTCTCCATCAGCAGCCAGTTCACCAATTCGCGCACGTTCTGCACGCGCACGCAGCCCGACGAGTGGAAACGCATGTCCTCGCCAAACAGTCCCTTCGACGGGGTGTCGTGCATGTACACGCCGTCCTTGCTGGGAAAGTTGATGCGCATGGAGCCCAGCGAATTGAAATCCCCCGGGTCCTGCTTGAAGCGGTAGTTCACCGCCTCGGTCGAATACCAGTTGATCTGCGATGGCGTCAGCTCCTCGCCACGCATATCGAAGATGCGAATTTTGTTATTGGTGAGGTAGTCCGGTTCCGCCTGCATCTTCGGAATGAGATCGCGGCGCACGATCGAGACCGGCACCGTCCAGTACGGATTGAAGTTCACCTCGACAATCTTGCTGTTGATGTCGGGGGACGGCCGGTCCGGCTTGCCGACGACGGCGGTGTGCTGCGACACCGCGACGCCGCCCTCGATCGCCTCGATGCGCGCCGCCGGAATGTTGCACAACACATAGCGGTTGCCGAGATTGCCGCTCATGCTGCGCAGCCGCGTCAGGTTGGTGCGCAGTTGCGAAAGCCGGACCGTGGCGGGCACGTTGAGCGACTTCAGCGTCTGCTCGCGCACCACGCCATCAACGGAAATGCCATGCCGGGCCTGGAAGCGGCGGACGCCGGCCTCGACGTAGGAATCGAAAACGTCCGACACGCCGACATTGGCGTCGAGATCGCCGGAGATGGTGAGCCGCTGGCGCAGCGCGGTCACCGATGGATGCCGGGCGCCCACTCGGATGCGGTCGGCCTGCCCCACCTCGGGCCAACCGCCCTTGGCGACGATGCCGTCGAATTGTCCGATCGCCTGCTCGGTGTGCTGCACCGTCGCCGGAGACAGCGTCGGCAACGACGCTTTCGGCATCTGGATGGTGCGGGAGCCCGAATCGAAGCCCTGGCCAAGGTCGTTGCCCTGGTTCTGATCGATCAGCGCCTGCAGCGCGGCGTCCTGGGCCAGCGCCCGCCCCGCAATCGCAGCGCCACCGACGGCAGCCACGGTGCGCAGAAAGGCGCGGCGGTGCGGATGCCCTAGTTCAGATGATTTGGTCATGCAGTCCCCGAAGCCCACGCGCCCCGACCGAATCTTGGTATTTTAACGGTCTCTTATCAGATACCGGCAGGCCGCGCTTGGCCCGATCCCGCATCCACGCTGGCATGTGTATGGGGCTGGCGGGGCGAATTTATGACGATTTGCGCCCCAAACGCACCAAACCCCCGGGGGAGGAACCCGGGGGCCTGGTCGCGGCGGAAGATGGTAAGAAAAGGCCGCGTTAGCGATTGCTCAAAGGCGGTAGAGGGTCTGATCGGTCCAGAAGCGTTCGAGCCGGTGCAGCGACTTGTTGAGAGTTGCGAATTCGTCGGCGTTGATGCCGCCAACCTGCTCCACCGTCCGCACGTGCTTCTGGTAGAGCCCCTCGACGATGTCGCGAACCTCGCGGCCGGTGTCGGTCAGGCTGATGCGTACCGAACGGCGATCAACCCGCGAACGCTGATGATCGAGGAAGCCCATCTCGACCAGCTTCTTCAGATTGTAGGAAACGTTGGAGCCGAGGTAGTAGCCGCGCGTGCGAAGCTCGCCCGCGGTCAACTCCTTGTCGCCGATGTTGTAGAGCAGTAGCGCCTGCACCGAATTGATGTCGGAGCGGCCGCGGCGATCGAATTCATCCTTGATCACATCGAGCAAGCGCCGATGCAGCCGCTCGACGAGAGTCAGAGCGTCGAGATAGAGCGGCCGGATATTGTCGAACTTCGCCTGTCGCTCGGCGGGCTCGACCGTTTTCATTACGGTCTTCATGATGACGCCTTCCCGTATATTTTTGTTACGTGCGGCGGGCCCTGTTTTCCCGCCGATGACGCGACCATAGGGATGGCGGCTGAAGATGGGCTTAAATTGTAGAATAAACTTTCGGTTTATCGGCGATGGTAAACCCCGCGTATTCATTGGATTTGCGGGCATCGATTCACCTCGCGTTCACCGTCGCCCGCGCGGTTGCGGGCGCCCGATCAGGCTTGCTGTTTGTCGGCATCGACAAGTTTGGCCTTGTCCTTGGTCCATTCATGCTCGGTCTCGCAATGCGCGCAGAATACCCTGCCGAGAAACAGCGGCAGACGCCCGAACGAGGCTTCATCGACCTCAATGCCGGTGTCGATCGGCTGACCGGTTACGAGACAGTCGGTGAAAATCTTCGCCAAGATCGCGTCCCTCCAATGAGTGGCCGACCCTAGGCACCGCGTAATCCGTTCGCCATCAAATTTGACATAGCTCGGCGTCCGGGGGCGCTTAAATAAAGGCTCATCAGGAAAACGAGTGGGTGAATCTGATGGGGAATGCGGCCTGAAGGCCTATGGATACTGGGTTTTCGGGGTTTCGTAAGGCGGTTGAATTGGGCATCATTTCCCGATGGCCAACTCATCGAAGCGACAGCG
>JAPLPD010000063.1 GCA_026400395.1 Alphaproteobacteria bacterium
ACTTGACGTCGTCGAACACGAAAAACTCGGCCTCCGGGCCGACCAGGATCTGGTCGCCGATGCCCATCGACTTGACCATGCCCTCGGCCTTCTTGGCGATGCCGCGCGGGTCGCGATTGTAGGGCTCGCCGGTGGTCGGCTCGAGCACGTCGCAGATCAGCACCATCGTGGTCTCGGCAAAGAACGGGTCGATCGTCGCCGACGCCGGATCCGGCATCAGGCACATGTCGGACTCGTTGATTGCCTTCCAGCCGGAGATCGACGAGCCGTCGAACATCTGACCTTCGGCGAACGTGTCCTCTTCGATCATGGTGACGTCGAAGGTGACGTGCTGCCACTTGCCGCGCGGGTCCGTGAAACGGAAATCGACGTATTTCACGTCGTTTTCCTTGATCATCTTCATGACATTCTTGGCGGTCGTCATCGAATGCTTTCCCCTCTGTGTCGGCATCAGAGCGGAAAGCGGCAGGACCGGCGCTTAAACTGCGTCCAAACCCGATTCGCCCGTTCTGATCCGGATTGCCTCTTCGATATTAGAGACGAAGATCTTTCCGTCGCCAATGCGCCCAGTCTGGGCGGCGCGGCGGATCGCCTCGATGGCTTTTTCGACCATCTCGTCACCCAGCACAATCTCGATCTTCACCTTGGGGAGAAAATCAACGACGTATTCCGCACCGCGATAGAGCTCGGTGTGGCCCTTCTGGCGGCCGAAGCCTTTGGCCTCGGTGACAGTGATGCCCTGCAAGCCAACCTCCTGCAGCGCCTCTTTCACTTCGTCGAGTTTGAAAGGCTTGATGATAGCCTCGATCTTCTTCATCGCTCTCTGACCTCCCGGGCCGTCCGGAAACGTAACCGGCAGCGCGTGCTGTTCGATAGCAGGGTCCGTGCCAAGGAGTGGCACGGCCTAGAAATGTCCGTGTTGCTTGGTTTTTTGAGTGTTAGCTGAACTTTGCGGCATCCGTTGGCAGCAGCGGACATCTCGTGTGCCCCGAAAGTAGGCAGTCTGCACAGGGTTTGGTCAACAGATCTCAGGGGAACGTTGTCCCCTTGGTGGGTGACCGATAGTGTCGTTGAATCGGGATCAAATGATCGAATTGCTCACCACCGCCGAAATGGCTGAAGCCGACCGCCGTGCGATCGAGGCAGGAACGCCAGGCATCCGGCTAATGGAGAATGCCGGTCGGGCTGTGGCGGAGACTGTCCTCCGGGGCATCCCATCGGGCGCGTCCCTCGTTGTTGTCATTGCCGGACCTGGCAACAACGGCGGCGATGGTTTCGTCTGCGCGCGCATCCTGGGCGAGCGCGGATATCCGGTACGGCTGGCGCTGCTCGGCGAACGCGCCCGCCTCAACGGCGATGCGGCCACCGCCGCGGGGCGCTGGCAGGGCCCCGTGGAGCCCGCGACGCCGGATGTGCTCAGCGGCGCGGGTATCGTTGTGGACGCGCTGTTCGGCGCGGGCATCGACCGGCCGGTCGATGGCCAGGCGCTGGCGATGATCGAGGCGATCAACGCAGCCGGCGTCCCGGTGGTGGCCGTCGATCTGCCGAGCGGCATCAATGGCAACAGCGGCGCGCCGATGGGGGCGGCGGTGAACGCCACACGGACGGTGACGTTCTTTCGCCGCAAGCCCGGCCATCTGCTGCTGCCCGGCCGGCTGCACTGCGGCGTGGTCGAGGTGGCCGATATCGGCATCCGGGATTCGGTGCTGGACAGCATTCGCCCCAATACGTTCGCCAACGCACCAGCGCTCTGGGCGGGCCGCTTTCCTGTGCCGCAGGCTGGCGGCCATAAGTACAAGCGCGGCCACGCTGTGGTCGTCTCCGGCGATCTGTCGCACACCGGCGCAGCGCGACTCGCCGCGCGCGGGGCGCTTCGGGCTGGTGCCGGCCTCGTCACCATCGCCAGTCCGCGCGATGCGCTGGCGGTCAACGCTGCAGGCAATCTCGCCGTCATGGTCCGTCCGATCGATGGAGCCGGCGAATTGGCAGCTTGGCTCGCCGACCCAAGGCTCAATGCCATCGTGCTGGGGCCGGGCGGAGGCGTGGGCGCCCCGATGCGGGAGATGGTGCTGGCGGCGCTGGCCGGGGAAAGGGCGGTGGTGCTCGACGCTGACGCGTTGACCAGCTTCGCGGAAACGCCGGAAGCGCTGTTTTCCGCAATTAGATCAAGGCGGACAGCACCAACTGTTCTGACGCCACACGAAGGCGAGTTTGCGTTTCTGTTTAATAATACAATTCAACATACTGAATATGCATCTAAATTAGATCGCGCCAAAGTCG
>JAPLPD010000303.1 GCA_026400395.1 Alphaproteobacteria bacterium
CGCTCGCGGCTATTGCACAGAACCTACGCCGGCTCGCCAAGCTGGTGGTTCGACCGCCGCCAGCAGTCGCCGCCTGTGGGGCATAGCCGTTGCTGGCGTCGGTATCGAAGCGTCAAAGCAGTCGCTCTCAATGGAGCGGGCAGCAGCCCAAACCACTACCGATAGCGCCACGCTCTGCTGATCGCCGACTTCTGCAACAAAATCGGCACAAAGCAGACCCAAAACAATGTCCGCTTCTCTGCCGCAGTTGGTGCAACAGCGACCATCGTTCGACAACGATCGGTCTGTGCCGAATTGTGAGTAAACCGCCTAGTTTCCCGCCCACATCCGCCGCAGCGTGGCGCCGCGGCCGATCTTTCCATGCAGGGTCCAGTCCGGCGCCGGGATCGGCGCCGTGTCGGACAGGCAGGCACTGATCCCCCTGCCCGAACCGACCATTATTCTGTCGTGATGGACAGGGTCGAGGCCGGCCTCCGCGTACACCTTCTGCGAAATCGCGAACGCCTTGCCGCGTTCGGCCGCGGCCTTGCGCAGTTCGTTGACGACATCGACCGCCTCCCCCATCGCCATCAAGGTCGGCGGCTCGGACGAACCGATCTCGGTGATCGCCGCATGGCCGGTGTGAATGCTGACGGTTATCTTGATCTTGTGGTCGCTCTGCCGCCCGAGCCGGCTGTTGAGATCGGCGACCACGCCCTCGATCGCGCCCGCCGCGCGCAACGCGCCCTGCGCAGGGTTGGCGTCGGCCTCGTGGCCGAACAAGGCGCAGATACTGTCGATGCCGACCGTGCCCAAGGCGCCGCCGCAGGCGCGGACCGCATTGCCGATCCCTTCGATATAAAGTGCAAGCACGTAGAGCAAATCCTGCGGCAGATGGTCGTGGGCCAGTTCGGCGCGGTTGCGGAAGTCGCAGAACATCACGACGATCTCGCTGTCACGGCCCCGTTGCGGGGCGTTGCCGCGATAGACCGGCCGCGCCGTGCGCATCAACGGCACCACCGAAATATCGCCCTGCGGGCGGAGCTGGCACGCCAGCCGCACGCCCGGTGGCGCTCCGATCCGCTCAAGCGTTCCGCGCTCGTCGTTGGCCGGCGCCGGGCAGCGGTCCCCGCCGGATGTGACCCGCACCCGGCAGGTCGAGCACCGCGCCCGGCCGCCGCACATGGCGGCGTGCGGCAGGTGGAAGCTCCGGCTCGCCTCCAGCACCGACCACCCCCGGGGCACCCGGACCGTCTTGCCTGGGTACGACAGGGAGACCAGCCGCTTGCTTCGGCGCTCCACCAGATTGCGAATCTCGCGGGCGATGAACGCCGCGCCGATGATCGAATAATACCAGTTGAGCAGGTTGTCCTTCCATTGCGCGATCGCCAGCCGTTGCGGGGCGTTGTCCGCGCTCAGATAGGCGTGCGCCGCCGCCATCGTTTCCGGATTTCCCGCGATCTCCTTGCCCATCGCGATGAAACCCAGCGCCGCAAGCACCGGCAGCAGCAGGGCCGCGGAAAACAGCACGAACCGGAATTGGCGGTACCATCCGCGCAGGTTGAACGCGAAGTGCAGCCCGAGGCAGCCGTGCAGCCAGCCCGGCGCCATCAGCCCCAGTTGCCAGCCCTGCGAACCGGACACCCACAGGTTGGCGACGATGCGCGTGTAGTCCGACGACAGCCCGAATAGTTCATAGGCCAGGCGCGTCGATGCGGCGTGGCCGATCAGCAGGATCGGCATGGTGAAGCCGAGCACGATGCGCAGCAGTTCCAGCGGCGGCAGGCGAAAGGTCCGCCGCTCGTAGACCGAGAACAGCGCCATCATGAAATGCATGATGAAAGCGCCGTAAAGCAGAACCGTGCCCGGCACGCTGTACCAAACCTCAATGGCGATCGACATGCCGGCTTCGGCTGCTGCGAGCGAAACAAGCCCTAGCGCGTGGTTGATCAGGTGCGCGCCGATGTACGTGAACAAAGTGAGCCCGGACGCCATCCGCAGACGCCGCCGCAACGAACTGGAGAAGAACTTGGAGAACAAATGCCCGAACCTCGCCGCCGCGTTGCTACCGGGGCCGGGATTCAGCCACCCGGCACCTGCGCCCCGAGTACAGCCAGCGGTCGCTAAAATAGCAAGGCGGACGGCGAATGCCGTCACCAATTCCAAAATACTATCAGCATGTTATTCGCAAAAAGCGAGACCAGCGGCGGCATGCTTTGAAATATGGGAATTCAGCCGCGAAGCCGATAAGATCCGATTCGAGTGATTCGTCGCGTAGCAACTTCAACAGGAGACCGCTACATGGCGCACTCGATCATTACCGTGGCAACCATGAAGGGCGGCAGCGGAAAGAGCACGCTGGCAAGCTGTCTCGCCGTGCACTGGCAACTTCATGGCCGCCGCGCTGCCATCGTCGATGCCGATCCGCAGAGCACGCTGGCGCGCCTTGCGGCGCGCGAGAAGGCCCTCGGCGGCGTTCCCGTCATCAAGGATGCGACCGACGACGCCTACAAATGGGCGCAACGCCTCGTCGGCGACTACGACACCGTCGTAATCGATACGCCCGGCTTTCGGTCGCGGGCAACGCTCGCCTGCCTCGGCGTGTCGGACTTCGTTCTCGTGCCGGTCAAGCCGTCACCGTTCGACGTCGATCGCACGCTCGACACGCTGGACGTACTCATCAAAGGGGTCAGCGGGCGTCAGCCGACGTTCCGCTGCGTCCTCACCCAGACGACGCGCGACTCGGTTATCGCCAAGCACATCCGCGCCGAGCTTGTGGACGCGGGCTTCCCGGTGCTGGATAGCGAAATGACGAACCGAGTGGTCTATGCCGAAGCGGCGCTTTGGGGTGCGACCCCCAGCCTGATGGACAAGAAGGGGCCTGCCGCCCGCGAAATCGCCGCCATCGCCGACGAGATCACGCGCATCTGCCAGAGCACCGGCCAGACCAAGAAGGCGGCAAGCGCATGAACAAAAAGAAGCTCCCCAAGGCTGTCCTGCGAACCGCCAACGAGATGCGTGAACACGCAACCGGCGCTGCGAAGGCCCCCACGGACAACGTTATCGAGATGATGCCAAAGGCTGAGCCATCGGCCCCAGCAACGAAAGCAGCGGCGGCTACTGCTCCGTCCGATCCTGTTGCGGCGCTTCGGCGCAGGAAGGCGATAGCCATCGTCGAACGCCACGCCAACTATTCCGCGATCGGTGGCGCCATTCCGATTCCGCTCGCCAACGCGGCCGCAATAAGCGCCCTGCTGGTTCGCATGGTCAAATCCCTGAGCGAACTTTATGGCGCCCCCTTTGAACGCAACCGCACCCGCTCGATCGTCATCGCCCTGATGGGCGGCGCACTGCCCACGGGGCTGTCCACGATCGCTGCTTCGACGCTTGGACTTTTCATACCGGGAGCCGGGCTCATGGGCCTTGCCGTGTCGTCGGTGACGTCGGGGGCCTATGCCCGCGGCATCGGCCAGCTTTTCATCGAGCACTTCGAGAGCGGCGCAGCAGTGGATTTCCGCTCTCTGGTCAGGGTCTGAGGCAACGCCCAGACGCGGCCCCTCCGGCCAAACGCGGCTCCCGCCGGGCGCGCGATCAATTCGGCTTCTTGCCTTCGGCCTGCTTCGCCATTCGCTCGATCAGGCTGTTCGGCCGCATGTCCTTCCAATTCTGATTGATGAATTCGAGACAGGCCGCGCGGTTGTCGGACTTGTGCGCGATCGTCCAGCCTTGCGGTACTTCCTTGAAAGCCGGCCACAACGAGTGCTGGCCTTCACCATTGATCAGAACGTGATAAACGCCATTTTCGTCTTCAAACGGATTGGTCATCGCTTTCTCCTTTGATTCTGCGGCGCGTCCGGCTGCTTGCCGAGTTCGCTCGCGAGAACTGCGCCGATTTTTTCGGCCGGTACGGGATCCATCATGTTGTCATGCGCGCATTCGATCGGGTGAATCTTCAGTTCACCCGTTACATACGACATCCACGCATCTACCGGCAGTTTAGCCTCGCTGACGGTTGCGACAAACAAAGAAAGCGCGCCATGGAACCGCTGTGGCGCGAACGTCGCCGATAGGCGCGTGTTGTTCTTGAAGGTATCCATGATCGCTTCGTAGTGATGCTCCTTCAATGTCGAAAGGCCCTCGCGGCGCAGGACGTCGAGCAGATTCATGATCGGGTTGATGGCGACCTGTCTCGACGGATTTTCGTGGTCGTCGTCGAACACGCCATGCTGGCTTTCGTGCTGAATAGGATAGCTGTCAAGGAGGGCCAACAGCGCGACTTGCTCACCCATATCCTGAAGCTGTGTGGCGATGGCGTGCGCCACAAGGCCGCCAAACGACCAGCCGAGCAAATTGTACGGGCCCGACGGCTGTATTTTCCGGATTATGCCGACGTAGTCTTCCGCCATCTCGTCGATCGAACGCGGACGCCTCGCGCGCTGGGTGAGGTTGCGTGCCTGCAGGCCGTATATCGGATGATCCGCCGGAATATTTCGAATGAGCTTCGAATAGGGCCAACTGAATCCGCCGGCGTCGTGAATGCAGAACAGCGGCAGCTTGTTTCCAGCGGGCCGGATCGGCAGCAAAACCTCGAAATCGGACAGCGCCGGGCGGCCGCGGATCAGGCGCTTAGCCAGTGCCTCGACGGTCGGCGCTTCGAACAGGCTGCGGATGCCGATCTCGACTTCCATGCTCGAACGAATGCGGCTGATCAAACGGATCGCCAGCAGCGAGTGACCGCCGAGTTCGAAGAAGTTGTCGTCGATGCCAACCCGACCCACGCCGAGCACGTCAGCAAACAACCCGCAAAGAATCTCTTCCTGCGGCGTGCGCGGCGCCCGACGCGCGTGGATGGGAAGCACCTCTGGAGCAGGCAATGCGCGACGGTCGAGCTTGCCGTTCGCCGTCAGCGGCAATTGGTCGAGCACCACGAGTGCCGACGGCACCATGTAGTCTGGCAGACTGTTTCGCAGATGCTCGCGCAATTCCGCGGGCGACACGCTCTGCCCGACCGGAATGACATAGGCCACCAGCCGCTTGTGACCCGGCACGTCCTCGCGAGCGATCACGGCGACCTGCGCCACGCTGCCCTGCCTGAGCAGAACGCCTTCGATTTCGCCAGGCTCGATACGCAATCCGCGCAGCTTTAGTTGCGCGTCGGCGCGGCCTAGGAACTCCAACACGCCGTCCTTGCGCCAGCGCGCCAGATCGCCGGTGAGATACATCCGGCTCCCGGGCGGTCCGTTCGGATCGGCAACGAACCGCTCAGCGGTCAGCCCGGCCCGTCGCAGATACCCGCGCGCCAATCCCGCGCCCGCGACGTAAAGGTCGCCCGCGACACCGGGCGGCACGGGCTCCAGGTTTTCGTCCAGCACGTAGGCCTGGTAGTTGGCCATCGGGCGTCCGATCGGGACGTTGTAGCCACTCTCGTCATTACCAACGGTGTGCGAGATGGCATCGATGGTCGTTTCGGTTGGGCCGTAGAGGTTGGTGATCTGGGCAACGTCAAGCTCGCGCGCGACCTTCTTCCTGAATTGCAGTGTGAGTGCTTCACCGCCAAGCGCGAGATGCTTCAGGGACACCCCGTCCGGCACCCGCTGAAGGACGCTCTCCAGATAGGAGGGCACGCAACTGATGAAGGTGACACGATCCTGCTCCACCTGACGCCAGAATTGCGACGGCTGCTCCCGCGCGTCGTCGCTGATGATGACCGCAGCGCCGCCGCCCATGAAGGGCAAAAGCGTCTGCTCGATCGAGGCGTCGAACGAGCATGAAATGAACAGCGCCGAGCGGAAGTCCTCCCGGACATCGAACGAGGTTCCGAGCACCCGCATTTTGTTCGCCAGACTCGCGTGCGCCACAACAACGCCTTTTGGTGTTCCTGTTGAGCCTGACGTGTAGATGACATAGGCGGGGTGGCGCGGGTCGATGGCGACATCCGGCGCGGTGGCGGGCTGACGCGCGATCGCCGGCCAG
>JAPLPD010000250.1 GCA_026400395.1 Alphaproteobacteria bacterium
ATCCGCTCCGATGTTATGAAATAACGGATGTGAAGGGGACGCTCGTGAAGCAACGATGGATTCTGGCGTTTGCGATGCTGGCGCTGCCCGGCACGGCTTTGGCTCAAGGCTTCGAGCCGGGCTCGCTGCCGCCCTATGAAGTGCTGACCATCGTTCGCTCCACCGGCCTCGATCCTGTCGGCCGTCCGATGCGAAACGGCCCCAACTACGTGATGCACGCGATCGACAATGCCTACCGCGAGGTGCGGGTCGTGATCTCCGCGCGGTCCGGGGAAATTCTTTCGGTGACGCCGCTTGCCGTTTCGCGACAGATGCCGCCGCCGCGCGGCGGCATCACAATGGGTCCGTATGAGCGGATGCCGTCGAACTACGCGCCGCCGGGCGCGTATCGTTTGGGTGCGCCGATCGACGAGGGCGACGATGACGATGCGCCGCCTCGCGGCTACGGGGTGCAGCCGCCTGCGCTTGTCCCGGGAGCGCCGCTGCCGCGCTCCAGCAACGCCGCGCCACTTCCGCGGGGCGGAGCGGTGCCCGACGATGACTACGATGATGCGCCACAGCAGCGTTCGGCGCCGCGAGCCATTCCGGCCGATCCAGATCGGCGCTCAATGTTGCCGCCGCCGCCCGAGCGCTTCCCGCAGCGCGCCGCGCCGCCCGCGCAACCCAAGCCCAAGCCGGTGACACGCGCCGCGGCGGCTCCGCCCAAGGCCGCGCCGCTGCCCAAAGCGAAGCCTGCCGGAGAGGCGGTTGCGCCCGCCCAGGCTCTGACCAAAGCTTGGCCGACCACGCCCGCGCCATCGGCCGATGCGCCGGCGGCTGCGCCAAGTGGTCCAGCGGCCGAAGAAACGCCGCACTGATCGTCACACCGGGGCGCTCCACTCTGCGGAGGAACCGCTGAGGTGACGTCAGGCCGCGTTAGGCGGCGACCTTGGACTCGACCACCTTTGGCTTGGATTGGCCGTTGATGGCGATCTGACGCGGCTTCTTCGCCTCGGGAATCTCGCGCACGAGTTCGACGTGCAGGAGACCGTTCTCGAGGTTGGCGCCCTTCACCTGGACGTAGTCGGCAAGCTGGAACTGGCGCTCGAAGGCGCGCGCCGCGATGCCCTGGTAGAGCACCTCGCCGTTGTTGTCCTGCTGGACCTGCTTCTCGCCCTTGATGGTCAGCGTGTTTTCCTTGGACTCGATCGACAGTTCGCTCTCGGCGAAGCCTGCGACGGCTACAGAGATGCGATAGTCGTTCTCGCCGGTGCGTTCGATGTTGTAGGGAGGGTAGCCGGGAGCGGCGTCAAAGCCGTCCAGCATCGAAAACAGCCGGTCGAAGCCGACGGTCGAACGATAGAGGGGAGCAAGATCGAAAGTACGCATGGCATATCCTCCTGTGAGCGACATGCGGTGGTCCGCCGAATGGCCGAACCCCGTGTGAACGTGCAGCCCGAATGGGCCTGCACAGAACCGATATGGGAATGGTTTTTTTGCTCGCAAGGGGGGCGGCATATCCCGGAAAGTTCGGGTTAAGCCGTTGTAATAATGTGTGAATCACCGGACCCTTGGCGGAAATCTTTCCGCCGGCTGCTATAAGGGCGCGGACCTCCTCGAATCGATTGCATAGCAATGGATCTGGTTTCCATTCCCGCCAACCCGGTGCCCGAGGGCGCGGTCACCGGCATGCTCAAGACGCGCGACGGCGTGAACATCCGCTTTGCGCGATGGCTGCCGCCGCCCGGACGCAAGGGAACGGTGTGCCTGTTCCAGGGCCGCGCTGAGTTCATCGAGAAGTATTTCGAAACGGTGCGCGAACTGCGCGCCCGCGGCTTCGCCGTCGCCACCATCGACTGGCGCGGGCAGGGCGGTTCCGATCGCGCGCTGTCCGATCCGCGCAAGGGTCACGTCGGCGACTTCTCGGAGTACGAGCGCGACATCGAAGTGCTGATGAACGAGATCGTGCTGCCGGATTGTCCGCCGCCGATTTTCGCGATCGCGCATTCGATGGGCGGCACGGTGATGATGCGTGTGGCCCGTCAGGGCAGCCGCTGGTTCGACCGCATCGTGTTGTCGGCGCCGATGCTGAGGCTCGCCGGTAACCGCCAATCGACCTCGAACAGGATTGCCGTCCGCGCGATGCGCCTGATGGGCATGGGCTCGGCCTATGTGCCCGGCGGCAGCAATTCGATCGTCGCCGCCGGATCCTACGTCAACAACATCGCGACCACCGACCCGGTGCGGCACGCGCGCACCAAGGCCGTGCTGGATGCAGCGCCCGAACTCGGCCTCGGCTCGCCGTCGGTGTCATGGCTCAACGCCGCCTATCGTGCGATGGGTGCGATCGAGGACGCCTCCTTCGCAAGCAAGGTCCGCCAGCCGCTGATGCTGATTGCGGCCGGACGCGATCAGGTGGTGTCCACCGCTGCGATCGAAGACCTTGCCATCCGGCTCCGTGCCGGCTCGCACTTGATCATCGCCGGCGCCAGGCATGAAATCATGATGGAGCAGGACCGCTATCGCGCGCAGTTCTGGGCGGCGTTCGATGCCTTCGTGCCGGGCACGCCGCTGTTCAAGTAGTTCGCCACGCCCGGCGTTTATTGGAGACGACATACATGCCCCGGATCGGTCGCGTGTCTCATGCTGCAAAGATCATGTTGGCGCTCGGCGCTCTCGTTGCATTCGCCCTGCCGGGCTCGGCCCAGGACGCCTATCCCGCGCGGCCGATCACCATGGTGGTGCCATTCGCCGCGGGTGGCGCTTCCGATGTGATTGCGCGGCTGATCGCCGAGCAGATGGGCCAGGCACTTGGTCAGCGGCTGGTGATCGAGAATGTCGTGGGAGCCGGCGGCGCAACGGCGATGACCCGGGCGGCTCGCGCGGCGCCCGACGGCTACACCATCGTCATCGGCAACAGCGGCACGGCGACTGCGGTGTATGCGCTCTACCCGGACGTCAAATTCAGTCCTGACGATTTCGTCCCGATCGGTATTGTGGCCAAGACCTCGCCCATCATCGCCCTGAAGAAAGACTTGCCCGCCAAGACGCTGATGGAGTTCATCGACTACGCCAAAAAGAACCCCGGCAAGGCAACGCTCGGCCACGCCGGGGTGGGATCGTCGAATTATCTGATCTGCAAAGCCTTCGTCCAGGCTGCGGAAATCGAAGTGACTCTGGTCAGCTATCGCGGCGGCGGACCCGCGCTGAACGATCTGCTCGGCGGACAGATCGACGGCGTGTGCGACAACGCGGCGTCGGTCGCGCCTTCGATCCAGGGCGGCCTGACCAATGGAGTGGCCTTGGCGATGCCGTCGCGGCTGAGCAGCTTGCCCAACGTGCCGACCACGATCGAAGCGGGACTGCCGGCGTTTCAATTACAAGGCTGGAACGGGTTGTTCGCGCCCAAGGCGACGGAGCAGCCGATCGTCGACAAGCTCAACGCGGCGCTACGCAAAGGTGTCGCCAGCGAGGCTTATCGGAAGCGTCTGGACGATCTCGGTGCGCTCCCGCCAAACGACGAGGAAATGACGCCCGGCTATTTGAAGCAATTCGTGCCGAAGGAAATCGATAAATTCAAAGCGCTGCTTGCGGAAAAGAAATGATCCGGCGACGAGGAGACTTTAACCGGCCAGGATATTCATCGCCTGCTCATGCACGCGCTTGTCGCCGGCGGCGATGATGCGCCCGCCGGCGGTCGGCGGCCCGCCATCCCAGCCGGTGACCACGCCGCCTGCGCCGGCGATGATCGGAACCAGCGGCAGGATGTCGTAGGGATTCAGTTCGGTCTCGATCACCAGATCGACGTGGCCTGCAGCCAGCATGCAATAGGCGTAACAGTCGCCGCCATAGCGCGACAGCTTCGCAGCCGCCTCGACCTTGCCGAAGGTCAGGCGGTCCGGCTCCTGCATCAGGAGCGGGCTCGTTGTCATCAGCATCGCATCGCCGAGCGCGCCGCAACGGCGCACCCGGAGCGCCCGCTCTCCGGCCGGTCCGCGGTAGCGCGCCGAGCCGCCGTCGCCGGTGAAGCGTTCGCGGGTGAAGGGCTGGTGCATCATGCCGTACACCGGATCGCCGCCGCGTGTGAGCGCGATCAGCGTGCCCCAGGCCGGCATGCCGGTGATGAACGACTTGGTGCCGTCGATCGGATCGAGCACCCAGCAGTATTCCGCGTCGGCGTTCTCGTTGCCGAACTCTTCCCCGATGATGCCGTGATCGGGAAAGTTCTCCCGGATCAACGTGCGCATGGCGGCTTCGGCGGCACGGTCGGCGGCGGTCACCGGATCGAAAGCGCCGGTCCCGCCCTTGTTCTCCACGCCAAGCGAGGTGCGAAAGAACGGCAGAATCGCCTCACCTGAAACGGTCGCGAGCCGATCGACAAAGCCTGCAAAATCAACGGCGGTCATGCATCGATGTATGCGCCGTTCTTTTTCAGTTGTCATGGACCGGCGAAGCGGGGCATCCAGGGGCCCTGAGTTTGCGGTGGATATCGCAAGCCTGGTCGCGGGCCCTGCCGGGAGGCCACCGGGATGACGAGTGAAAGCGGCTCCGCGCCCAAAGGCTCGGTGCCAAGTGGCGTGGTCAATCCATTGTCGGCGATCGCCATCGCGGTCGTGGCAACGCTTGGCGTGCTGTACATCGTCAGCCAGTTCCTGCGGAACTCGGTCGGTGTGATCGCGCCCGATCTGGCCGCTGAGATGGGGCTCAGCCCGATCGAACTGGGTCTGCTCTCCAGCATCTATTTCTTCGTGTTCGCGGCGACGCAATTGCCGCTCGGACTGGCGCTCGACCGATTCGGCCCGAAGCTCTGCATGCTGGTTTGTATAGGCTTCACCATGCTGGGCTGCGGTCTGTTTGCCGTGGCTCATGACGCCGGCGGGCTGGTTGCCGCGCGCGCGTTGCTGGGCTTCGGCACTGCCTCGTTTCTGATGGCGCCGGTTGCGCTCTACGCGCGCTGGTTCCCGCCGGAGCGATTTTCGACACTGGCCGGTATCCAGCTTGGCCTCGGGTCGCTCGGCGCCATCTTCGCGACTGCGCCGCTCGCCTACGCCACCTCGGGGTTCGGCTGGCGGATGACGTTTCTCGGTGTAGGCGTCTGCGCGGGGCTGATCGGCGTCCTGGTCTGGCTGATCGTCACCGACGATCCGCCCGGTGTGAAGCAGGAGCGGCGCGAGGAGAGCTTCCGCGAAAGCATAGCCGGCATATGGCAGGTGATCCGCACGCCTTCGATGGTCCGTGTCTTCATGGCGCAACTGGCGACCTATCCGAGCTACGTCCTGGTGGTCGGGCTGTGGGGCGGGCCGTATCTCACCCACGTCTACGGCTATGACCTCAAGGGCCGCGGTGACATCCTGTTCGTCGCGGCGCTGTCCCAGGTGCTCGGCTCGTTCATGTGGGGCCCGAGCGACCGGCTGTTCGGCAGCCACAAGGTGCCGGTGCTGATCGGGGCGGTCACCTGCTTGATCGCGCTGGTGATGCTGGCGGCCCTGGGCACGCTGCCCGTGCCATTGTTGCTCATTGTGTTTGCCATCGTCGGCTTTTCGACGGGAATGACGTCAGTGATCATGTCGCACGGACGCTCGCTGGTGCCGCCGCATTTGCTGGGACGCACCATCACGCTTCTCAATATGGGGGCGATGGGGGGCGGATTCCTGGTTCAATTCGTCAGCGGCGGCATCATCAACCTGTTTCCGACCGAGGCTGGAGCCTACTCGCTGGACGCGTATCGGGTGGTTTTTGCGCTCCAGGCGGGGCTCGTTTTGATCGGCGTTTGTTCCTATTTCGGTAGTAATGAAAAAAACTTAGACCGATCGTGAGCCCTGCGATTTCTTATTAACAGCCATGCATTGGATAGGTCAGTAGTACTTGCGTTTTGTGCATCGCGAGAGCATATTGCTGCAGCGCGGTATCGAGCTTCGGCTCGATCCTCCGCCGCCCTCCTTGGGCGTTTCCTCCCTAGACTTGGGCCGTCGGCTTGCCGACGGCCCTTTTTCTTTGGTTCGGCGCTGACTGGGGCGAGCCTATTCGGCCGCGGCGCGGTAGGGCCGCAGCTCCTCCAGCGGAATGGCCGCCAGCCGGTCGCCCACCAGTTCCAGGTCCGCCTTCACTCGGTCGAAGCCCACTGCCCGCTCGAAACGGCGCTCGTTCATATAAAGCGCGCGGTTGAACTCGATCTGGATGGCATGCAGGCCGGCGGACGGATTGCCGTAATGCTCGGTGATGAAGCCGCCGGCGTAGGGCTTGTTTCGGCTGACCGCGTAGCCCTGCTGGCGCAAGGTCGTCTCGATCACCTCCGAAACCAGGGCCACGCAGCTCGTGCCGTAGCGGTCGCCCAGCACCACATCGGCGCGCGGCCGGTCGTCCTTCGGTCCGGTGGACGACGGCATCGAATGGCAATCGACCAGTATCGCGGCGCCGAATTCCCGGTGCGCGCGGGTGAACAGCCGCCGCAAGGCGCGATGATAGGGCTTGTACAGATTATCGATGCGGCGGAGCGCGTCGTCGACCGAGATGCGCTGGTCGTAAATTTCCTGCGCGTCGCCGACCACGCGGGCGACGGTGCCGAGCCCGCCGGCCACCCGCATCGAACGGGTGTTGGCGAAGGACGGCAGGCGTCCCTCGAACATGCGGGGATCGAGTTCATAGGGCTCGCGGTTGACGTCCACGAAGCAGCGCGGGAAATGCGCCCGCATCAGCGGATAGCCGCGCGCCACCACGCCCTGGGCGAGTTCATCGACGAAGCCGTCCTCGGAGCGCCGCAAGGTCGGGAGGTCGAGCCGGGAGCTTTGCAGAAAGGCGCGCGGATAGACGCGGCCGGAGTGGGGCGAGTTGAACAGCACCGGCCCGCGCCAGGACGAGGGCTCGATGATCTCAAACGGCGGATCGAGCTCGTCTTGCGGTTGGTCCATGAGGCGCGGGTTCTCGGGAATTCGTGTCGGATCGGGCGTCGGCCTCGATCCTGATTGGCTCCGATCGCATTGTCCACGCCCGAAGTGGCGCTGTTTATCGCACAATGAGAATGTCCCCTTTGTGCAAAGTGAGAATGTCCCCTTTTCGAGTTTGATTCGACGGGGCATTGATGGACAGGGGATTACTGACGATGAGCGCGTCGGAGCGCGAACGGGCGGGCGTCGTGCGTTCGATAGT
>JAPLPD010000299.1 GCA_026400395.1 Alphaproteobacteria bacterium
CCACGAACACCGGCGCGCCGTCGCGGTCGCCCACCAGATCGAGCCGCCCCTTGGCTCCCTTCAGCGAAGCAAGCGCCGCGAACACGCGATCCGCCGGTCCGCCTGTCGCAATGACCAGCCCCGCCGCGACCAGCGCATTCTCGACCTGGAAGCCGCCAACCAGCGGCAGCCGGAATTGATGCCGCCAGCCCGCGTGTTCCACGCTTACCGCCTGGGTGAAGCCATCAATGGCGGCGTCGAGCAGCCGGATGCCATCGCCCTTGCGTCCAACCGTGATGAGTTTCAGCCCGCGCGACCGTGCCGCCGCGACGACCGCGGCGCTGTGCTCATGATCGACGTCGATCACCGCGCCGCCGCCGTCGGCCACCAGATGATCGAACAGGCGAAGTTTGGCGGCGAGATACGCCTCCACGCTCGGATGATAGTCTAGATGATCGCGGCTCAGGTTGGTGAAGCCGCCCGCGGCGACGCGGACGCCATCAAGCCGGTGCTGGTCGAGTCCGTGCGAAGACGCATCGATGGCGAGATGGGTCACGCCTTCGCCGGCCAGTTCCGACAGCGTGCGGTGCAGGTCCACCGGATCGGGAGTAGTCAGCGAGCCGTAGATTTCCTTTTTCGGCGTCACCACGCCGATGGTGCCTACGCTGGCGGCCTCGTAGCCGAGCGAGACCCATATCTGCCGCGTGAAGGCCGCAACTGAAGTCTTGCCGCTGGTGCCGGTCACCGCGGCGATCATCTTCGGCTGCGACGGAAAAATCCGCGCCGCGATCAGCGAGAGCGCGCGGCGGGCGTTCTCCACCTTCACGAACACCACGCCCGCCGGCAGCGCGAGCGCCGCGCCTTCGCCAACGATGGCCGTAGCGCCGGCGGCCGCGGCCTGCGCCGCGAAGGAAAGCCCATCGGCCTTGGTCCCCGGCACGGCGACGAACACGTCGCCGCGCGCGACCTTGCGGCTGTCGGCGGTCACGCCGGTGGCTTCGATGGCGCCATTGGCGGCATCGAGCGAGGCCAGACCCATCAGGAGATCGGAGAGCTTCATAGGCCTCTGCGACGGCCGGTGTCCGCGGCTGTCATCCGCGAAGCGGCACGAATCCAAAACCGACTCAGTTGGAATACTGGATGCCCCGCTTTCGCGGGGCATGACAAGTCAGTTCACGGCCTGAACTTGGCCAAAATAAGCTGATCGGCCGGCGGCAGGTCGAAGCGCGGCTCGATCCCAAGCATCGGCGCGATTCGCGCGATCACCCGGCCCGCGGTCGGCGCGGCGTTCCAGCCGGCCGTGGCATAACCGTGGGTTTCTGGCAGGCCCTGTGGTTCGTCGAGCATGATCAGCAATTGATAGCGAGGCTTGTCCGAAGGCATGACGGCGGTGAAAGTGGTGAGCAGCTTGGTCTTGGAGTAGCGGCCACCGACCACCTTCTCGGACGTTCCGGTTTTTCCGCCGACGTAATAACCCGGTATGTTGGCCTTGCTGGCGGTACCCTTCTCGGCATTGACGCGCATCAAATAGCGCATCTTCTCGCTGGTCTCCGGCTTGATCACCACCTTGGCGAGTTTCATCGCCTCTTCCTTGGTCCGCTTCATGAAGGTCGGCGGAATGAGATAGCCGCCGTTCATCAGCGCATTGATCGCGGCAACCGCCTGCAGCGGCGCGACCGAGAGCCCGTGACCGAACGCAATGGTCACCGTGTTCAACTCGCCCCAGCGCTTCGGCACGATCGGCTCGGCGCTTTCAGGAAGCTCGGTGCGCAGCCGGTCCAACTGGCCCATCTTGCGCAGGAACCACTTGTGATGCTCGACGCCCATGCCGAGCGCCATGCGCGCGGTGCCAACGTTTGACGAATAGGTGAACACCTCCGGCACGCTGAGCATGCGATTCTGCGCGTGGTAATCGTGAATGGTGAAGCGTCCATAGTGCAGCGCAGAGCGCGCATCCATCATGGAGTTGAGATTGTACTTGCCGGAGTCGAGCGCCATCGCGATGGTCAGCGCCTTGAAGGTCGAACCAAGCTCGAAGACCCCGGTGGTCAGGCGGTTGATCCGCAGCGGATCGTTGGCCTGCTTCGGACTGTTTGGATCGTAGTCCGGCAGCGAGACCATCGAGATGATTTCGCCGGACTCGACATCGACCACGAGCCCTGCCGCGGCCTTTACCTTGTATTTGGTGGCGGCAAAGATCAGTTCGTCGCGCAGCGCGTGCTGCACGCGCAGATCGACCGCGAGTTCGACCGGCTTCTGCAGGCGGTCGGTGGCGAGGCCGGCCAGATGCAGCGCCTGCAGGCCGTGGCCATCAAGCCACTTCTCCATGCCGGCGATGCCCTGGTTGTCGATGTTGACGTGGCCAATCAGGTGCGAGACCTCGGCGCTGTTCGGATAGACGCGCATGTTCTCGGAAAGGAAGCCCACGCCGGGCAGACCGAGCTTGTAGATTTCCTGCCGCTGCTTCGTCGTGATTTCGCGCTTCAGCCAGACGAACCCCTTGCGCGAGCCGATGCGGTCGCGCGCTTCGGTTGGGTCGAGATCGGGCAACACCGCGGTCAGCAGTTCGGTCGATTCATCGACATCGATGATCTTGCGCGGCTCGGCGAACAGCGACGGCGCGCGGACGTCGGTGGCGAGGATCGCGCCGTTGCGATCGAGAATATCAGGGCGGGCTGTCGCGACCGCGTCCCGCGCCGCGCCCCGCCGCACGAAATGGCTTTCCGGCGCAACCGCGAACATCACGAGGCGGCCGGCGATGATGCAATAGACCGCCGCGAAGGCAAGCATCGCAAGGCCGACGCGGGCGCGCGCCTTGGCGGTGCGGTCGACGTTACGGCCATAGAGCAGCGTGCCGAGCCAGCGTCCGGGCGGCAGTTTGACCGGCGGCGCCACATGGAGCGACGGCAGCTCTGGCTGCTCCTCGTCCAAGATCGGCAAATCCGCATGCGTCAGTTGCGCGCGGGGTGCATCGCCAATCGGCACGGCTGCGAGCCGAAAGCCCGCCGGAGGCAAACCTTCGAGCGGCAGGTCGTCGAGCGGCAAATCGAGTTGCGGGGAGCGATCGTCCGGCGCGGTCATCGCGTCCTCATCAAAGACGGCACACTGCCGGTCACCGGGTTGAGCTCCGTGTCGAGCCTATCCGCATCGATCTTGTCGGCGATGGAATCGGCGGGCGGTTGCGGGACCACCATCGGCGGCCGATCCGGCAGGCGGTTGAGCGGATCGTATTGCGCCCCTTCAGCCGGCCGCAGCTTGAGATGGCGCCGCGCCAATCCCTGCAGGCGGGCGGGATTTTCCAGCGTGGTCCATTCGGCGCGGAGCGCCGCGATGGCGTCGCGCTCGCGCTGAACGTCGCCGCGCATCTTGGCGACGCGCTCGGCTCGCAGCGTCGATTCGAATTTGATCTCGTAGACGTAGGCCGCGGCGGCAACCAGCAGGATCAGGACGCAGAGGTTGAGAATGCGCATGTGCCTCAGCCTCCCCGTACGATGTCGGAGAGCGCGGGCAGCCGCGGCAACAGCGCGCCAAGTTCGTCCGCGCGGAACGGCGCATCGGTGCGCTCGCCGCCGCGAAGCTTCGCCGAGCGCGCGCGAGGATTGGCCGCGGTCTCGGCTTCATCGGGCACGATCGGACGCTTGGTCAGCAAACGGAAGGTCGGCGCCGGTGTCTCGACGTCGGGCAGGTGCCGCGATACGCCAACGCTGCCGCTTCGCTCGGCGAGGAAAATCTTGACGATACGATCCTCGAGCGAATGGAAGCTCACGACCGCAAGCCGGCCGGACGGCTTCAGGATTCGCTCGGCGGCGGCGAGCGCCGCGGCGAGTTCGGCCAGCTCTTCGTTCACGAAGATGCGCAGCGCCTGGAACGTCCGCGTCGCCGGATGAATCTGGTTCGGCTTGGCGCGGACCACCCGGCCGACGATGTCGGCCAGCGCCCGGGTGGTGCGGATCGGGGTGAGCTTGCGGGCCGCGACGATGGCGCGGGCGACGCCGCGCGAATGTCGCTCCTCGCCAAGCTGGAAGATGATGTCGGCGAGATCGCGTTCGGACGCCTGGGCCACCACATCGGCGGCGGTCGGGCCGTCGCCGCCCATCCGCATGTCGAGCGGACCGTCGAACCGGAAAGAGAAGCCGCGCTCGGCCTCATCGAGTTGCATCGAGGACACGCCGAGGTCGAGGACGACGCCGTCCACCGCCGCGTGCCCGTATTTTTCCGCGATCTGATCAAGCTCGGAAAAGCGTGCTTCGGCCAGGGTCAGACGCCCGCCGGAGGCTTCGACCAGGCTCGCGCCATTGGCAACGGCGGATTGGTCACGGTCGATTCCGATAACTTGCGCATCCGGCGCCGCGCCGTCGTCAAGAATTGCCCGCGTATAGCCGCCGGCGCCGAAGGTGCCGTCGATATAGACCCCACCGGCACGAACGTTCAGGAACTCGAGCGCAGGCCGCGCGAGCACGGGAACGTGACGGGCCAGTCCGCCAGCGACAGCAAGGCTATCGCTGCCCGCCATCATCCCCGTGCCCTGAGCGGATCTTCCGCCGCTCTCTCGAAGCAGGCGCGCTTCCGAAAACCGCGCACCGCCAGAGTGGCCGCAATGGCGGACGCGCAGAAGCGAACCGGCTCCCAGACTGAAAAAACGGCGGGGAGGCCCAACCCGGCAACTCTGAATCGCTGCATAGGCATTGCCCCTCAATCGGTTACGCCCGCCGTCTGGGAATGTTTGGCTCGACATCGGATGAATGGACGTATGAACCGGTCAGGCACGGCCCCACCGGGAGCCGAACCACCACAGGGATTAAACGCGGTTTAAGCTTAAGGAATCGTTTGCGAGGGCCGCCGTCCGGGATGGAACCTTCGCCCCTGCCGCCGCGACGGAGGCGGTCGAAACTTCCGCAGTCCCCACCCGCTACCGTTCGGCCGGCAATTTGCTAGATTGCCCGCCATCGTTCTCCGTTAATGGTCTTGGCTTACCCTTCGCACATGACCCAATTCACTCCCGATTCCAGCCTGGTCGAGCGCGTCGAGCCATCGCCCAACTTCGACGAGCGCACCGGCCTCGGCTACGCCGACATGATCGTGCTGCACTAAACCGGAATGCAGATCGCCCATGAGGCGATCCACCGCCTGTGCGATCCCAAGGCCCGCGTATCGTCCCACTATGTGGTCACCGAATCCGGCTCGATCGTTCAACTCGTGCAGGAGGCCAAGCGCGCCTGGCATGCGGGTGTCTCGGTCTGGGCGCTCGATCCTGATGCGCAACATCATCCGCCCAGAAAACATCGTGGCGCATTCCGATGTCGCCCCGGCCCGCAAGAACGATCCGGGCGAGAAGTTTCCATGGAAGCTGTTCGCGTTGTCGGGCGTCGGCCTCTGGGTCGAAGCCGGCGCCGTGGCCGCCGACGAGTCGCTCAAGCCGAACGACAACGGCCCCAAGATTTCCGATCTGCAACGGATGCTCGGCGAATACGGCTATGGCATCGACGTGAGCGGCCGTTACGACATTGCAACCACCGAGACGGTGACGGCGTTCCAGCGGCATTTCCGCCCCGCCCAGGTCGATGGCATCGCCGATTCCGCCACCGTGCAAACCCTGCGCAAACTCCTGATCGCCCGCGACTCCCAGCTGGAGAACAACGATCCCAAGGCGCCCGAGCCGAAGAACCCCTTCCTCGGCGCTTGACGTCAACCACGAGCGGCCCCATCCCTAGCCTGTCAGTCGGCCGGACGGCCGCTCCGGCAATCACCGAAAGGTGGCCGGGGAGGAAAGTCCGGGCTCCATGGACTAACGGTGCCGGATAACGTCCGGCGGGGGTAAAACCTCAGGGACAGTGCCACAGAGAAGAGACCGCCGCGGCGCGTTGTGTACTGCCGAGGCAAGGGTGAAACGGTGCGGTAAGAGCGCACCGCGTTTCCGGCAACGGAAATGGCACGGCAAACCCCACCGGGAGCAAGACCGAATAGGGACGGCAACGGAGCGTGAGTCTTCGGACTGATGACCCAACCCTTGTCCGGGGTGCCGTCCGGGTAGGTTGCTTCAGGCGCCGGGCAACCGGCGTCGCAGAGGAATGGCCGTCACGTTTGGGGCTCACGCCCCAGGCCCTACAGAACCCGGCTTATAGGCCGTCTGATTGATAAGGGGGCCCGGCGGAAATACCGCCGGGCCCCCGCCAATTTGGAACATCGTTGTATAAAAGACTCAAATAAGCTAGCTTATCAGCTAGATATACGAGGTTTAAAACCATGAACGAGATCGGCAGCTTCGACGCGAAGAACAAATTGTCGGAATTGCTCGCCAAGGCCGAGCGCGGCGAGGAGATCATCATCACGCGCCGTGGCCGGCCAGTGGCCAAGCTTGGCCCGGTCTCAGTGGGACACGATATCGAGGGCGCGCGCGCGGCCATGCGGCGCATCCGTACATTGGCGCAGCAAATGAAACTTGGGCCATACGATTGGAGCGAGTGGAAGAGCCACCGCGATCAGGGGCGGCGCTGACGTGGCGGCAGTCGTCCTCGATTGCTCGGCGGCGCTGTCTTGGTTCATGCCCGACGAGGACGAACCGAACGCGCGTGAATTGCGTACGCTGGTGACTGATAGTGGCGCTGTCGTTCCCATGCTGTGGCCGATCGAGATGGGAAATATCTTCGTGATGGCGGTGCGCAGCGGCCGCATCAGCGCCTCCGACAGAGCCGCCGCCATCGCCGCTTTGGGCGAGCTTCCCATCGAAATCGACAGCGAAACCCTGACCATGATTTGGACAGACACGATGGTACTGGCGGACCAGCACCGGCTCACCGTCTATGACGCCTGTTATCTCGACCTGGCGCACCGGCGCCACCTCCCGCTCGCGACCCGGGACAAGGAATTGCGAGCCGCCGCAAGAAAACTTGGCGTTCCCATACTAGCTTAGGCATTTCGCGTGCGGCGTTCGCGCGCTGGTGTAGTCTGATGGGATCAGCCGAATTGGAGCCAAGAAATGTCCGCGCAAGGTTTCACCCGCATTGTTGCCGTCGCATTCGCCACCTGCGCCGTACTTGCCTCACCAGCCCACGCACAAACTCTAAAGTCTGGCACCGTTTCCCTCGTCGTACCCTTCGCCGCGGGCGGACCTAGCGACGTGGCCGGGCGCATCCTCGCGCAGGGCCTGCAGGAAGTACTCGGACAGACCGTCGTCGTGGAAAATCCGGTCGGGGGCGGCGGCACCGTCGGCTCGCTGCGGGTGTCGCGCGGCACGCCGGACGGCTCGGCCTTCGTGCTTGGCAACAACGGAACGCACAGCTGGAGCCAATCGCTCTACAAGAACCCGCCCTATGACACGAACAAAGACTTCACAGCGCTGGGTCTCGCGGTGGAATCGCCGCGCGTCATCATTGTGCCGAAGGATATGCCGGCCAACACGCTGCAGGAGTTCATCGCCTACATCAAAGCCAACCAGGACAGCATCCAGTTCGCCTCGGCGGGCGCCGGCTCGGCTTCGCACGTTAGCTGCATTTTGCTCAACGCCATGCTGGGCGTGAATGTCACCCATGTGCCGTATCGGGGGCTTGGACCAGCGATGCAGGATCTGATCGCCGGCCGCGTGCAATACATCTGCGACTCGGTCTCGACCTCGAAGCCGCAGATCGAGGGCGGTCAGGTGAAGGCCATCGCCACCACCGGATTGAAACGCTCGCCGGCATTGCCGGCCATCCCGACCGCCAAGGAACAGGGACTCGATTTCGACGTGCTGACCTGGCAGGGCTTGTTTCTCGCCAAGGACACGCCCCCGCCGGTCGTCAAACAACTCAGCGCGGCGTTCAGCAAGGCGCTCGACCTGCCTTCGGTGCGCGCGCGTTTCGAGCCGATAGGCGAGGAAATTCCCGCCGCCGACCGTCGCACGCCGGAATATTTCTCGAAATTCGTGGCGGGCGAAATTGCGCGCTGGAGCGGGCCCATCAAGGCCAGCGGCGTGACGGTGGAATGAGACTATAGTGGTCGCGGCATGAGTTCCGCGGTCATCTCGTTCGACAACGTGTCCAAGCGCTATGGCGGTGCGCCGCCGGTGCTCGACCGGATAGCATTTGACGTGCGCCGTGGTAAGTTCCTCGCCATCGTCGGGCCGTCGGGCTCCGGCAAGAGCACGCTGCTGCGCCTGATCAATCGGCTGATCGACCCGTCCTCCGGCATCGTCCGGGTCGACGGCAAGGACGTACAGAGCACGGACGCCGTCACCTTGCGGCGGCGCATCGGCTATGTGTTCCAGGGTGTCGGCCTGTTTCCTCATATGACGGTCGCGGAAAACATCGCGATCACGCCGAAGCTGCTCGGCTGGGACAGCGCACGCATCGCCGCGCGGGTGGACGAACTACTCGAACTCGTCCGTCTCGATCGCACGTCCCATCGCGAACGGCTCCCGGCGCAATTGTCCGGCGGCGAAGGCCAACGCGTCGGCGTCGCCCGCGCCATCGCCGCGGGTCCAAAGATCGTGTTGATGGACGAGCCGTTCGGCGCGCTCGATCCGATCACCCGCGACGCGCTCGGCGAGGATGTCCGCCGCCTGCACGACACGCTCGGCCTCACCACCGTGATGATCACCCACGACATGCTGGAGGCGCTGCTGCTCGCCGACCGTATCGTGGTGATCCGCGGCGGCAGCATCGTTGCCGACGGCACGCCGCAAACGCTGATGAGCGGAGTGCAGGACGCCTACGTCCGCGCGTTGATGGCGACGCCGCGCCGCCAGGCGGAGCGGCTGCGCGCGCTCGATCGCCCGGCATGAGCCCGCAACTCTCCGAAGCATTCGCCCGGCTGCCGGCTTATCTCGGCGGCCATGTCGCGGTCAGCGTCACCGCGCTGCTGTTCGGGCTTGCGATCAGCCTGCCGCTGGCGCTGCTGACGATGCGCCGCCCGGCGTTGCGCAGCGTGCTGCTCGGCATCGCCAGCGTCGCGCAGACCATTCCGAGTCTCGCCCTGCTGGCGTTATTCTATCCGCTGCTGCTCGGTCTTTCGGCGCTGTGCGAACGCATATTCGGCGCGGGCTTCTCGGCGCTGGGTTTTCTGCCGTCGGTATTGGCGCTGACGCTCTATTCCATGCTGCCGGTGTTGCGGAACACCGTCACCGGCCTCCTGGGCGTCAATCCAGCGATCAGCGAAGCAGCACTCGGCGTCGGCATGACGCGGCGACAATCGCTGACGATGGTTGAGCTGCCGCTGGCGTTGCCGGTGATCATGGCAGGCATCCGCACCGCCGCGATCTGGGTAATCGGCGGTGCCACGCTATCGACACCGATCGGCCAGACCTCGCTGGGCAATTACATTTTCACCGGACTGCAGACACAGAACTGGGTGTTCGTGCTGTTCGGCTGCGTCGCCGCGGCGGCCTTTGCGCTGGCGGTCGATCAGCTTCTCGCTCTGATGGAAATGGGCGTGACGCAAAGAAAACGCAGGTGGATCGCTACTGGCGGCGCGGGACTTGCTCTGGTGACCCTGGCCGCGCTGGTCCCGAGCCTGTCCCAGCCGCGCGCGACTTACATCATCGGCGCGAAACCGTTCACCGAGCAATATGTTCTTGCCGCACTGATCGAGCAGCGCCTGCGCGGCCAGGGCCTGACCGCCTCGGCCCGCGAAGGCCTCGGCTCCAGCGTGATCTTCAACGCACTACGGGCCGGCGAGATCGATGTCGCCGTCGACTATTCCGGTACGATCTGGAGCAACCAGATGCACCGAACCGACGTCAAGCCGCGCGCCGGGGTGATGGCGGAGCTGGCAACGTGGCTGGAGCGCGAGCACGGCATCAAGATGCTCGGCGGGCTTGGCTACGAGAATGCCTATGCGCTGGCGATGCCACGCGGCAAAGCCGACGCGCTCGGCATCCGCTCGCTGGCAGACCTAGCGAGCCGCGCGCCGAGCCTTTCGATTGCGGGCGACTACGAGTTTTTCGGCCGGCCGGAATGGGCTGCGATCCGCGCGGCCTACGGCATCACGTTCCACGAGCAACGGCAGATGCAGCCGGAGTTCATGTATGCCGCCATCGCGCATGGCGAGGTGGACGTGATCGCGGGCTACACCAGCGACGGCCGCATCGTGCAATTCGGCCTCGCGGTGCTGGACGATCCGAAGCATGCGATCCCGCCGTATGACGCGGTTCTGCTGGTGTCGCCGCGGCGGGCCAACGACGCCGCGCTGCTGGCCGCGCTCCAACCGCTGATCGAAGGCATCGATGTGACGATGATGCGCGCGGCCAATCTGCGCGGCAACGCGGCATCGCCCGGCGAGGCAGCGCGCATGCTGTGGTCGGAGATTCAGAGGAAGCGCTAGATGGCGCGCGTTAGGCTAGCCCGCGCATTTGAGAACATGGATGCTGAAATAATTATCCTCGTCGGTCCAAACTGCGGCCGGCGTCCAGCCTGCGCCGCGCGCCAACGCACCGAACGTCTCGGTGGAATATTTGTAGCTGCTCTCGGTGTGAATGGTTTCGCCGGCGCGGAATTCGAAGCACTCGCCAGCCACCCGCACGCGCTGGCGTTTGAGGCTCGCCAGATGCATCTCGATGCGCGACCGCTCGCGATTGAAGAAGGCGTGATGCTCAAAACCGGCCAGATCGAACTTGCCGCCAAGCTCGCGGTTGATGCGCGTCAGGAGGTTGAGGTTGAACTTCGCGGTCACCCCCTGGGCATCATTGTAAGCCTTCTGCAGAACTTGGGTATCCTTGACCAGATCGACGCCGACGATGAAGACCGCGCCAGCGCCGAGGATGCGGCCAGCATGACGAAGAAACGCCGCCGCCTCGTGCGGCTCGAAATTGCCGATGGTCGAGCCCGGAAAGAATCCCGCGCGCGTCATTGCCTGGGTGGTTTCCGGCAGATCGAACGGCTTGGCGAAATCCGCGGCGACCGGCAACACCGGCAAGTTCGGATATTCGCGGCGCAGCCCGGTCGCCTGCTGTTGCAGGAATTCCGCCGATATATCGACCGGCACATACGCGCCAAGCGATTGGGCCGCCGAAAGGATGAGCCGCGTTTTGGTGCTTGAACCGCTGCCGAATTCGACCAACGCCGCGCCGGCCGGGATCAGCGCGGCAATATCGCCGACGCGCGCGTTGAGAATCTCGATCTCGCGCCGAGTCGGATAATACTCCGGCAACTCGGTGATCCGCTCAAACAGCTCCGAGCCTGCGCTGTCGTAGAAATACTTCGGAGAAAGCCGCTTCGGCGTGCCCGTCAACCCGGCGACAACGTCGGTTGCGAACTCGGTCGTCGCGGTGTCGATCACGAGATTGCGTGCCAGTGCGGTCATTTCAGTCTCAGCGGTAATCGACGAGGCGAAGCGAGCTGAACTGCCAGCGCGCCGGCGGAGGGAAGAAATTGCGGTAGCTCGCGCGGGCGTGCCCGTCCGGAGTCGCAAGCGACGATCCGCGGAGCACCATCTGGTTGATCATGAACTTGCCGTTGTATTCACCGAGGGCGCCTTCCATGGCTCGATAGGCCGGATACGGCAGATAGGCACTCCGCGTCCATTGCCAAGCCACGCCGAAGGCGTCCGATAACAGCCCTGCACGGGCGGCAACCTCCCATTCCGCCTCGGTCGGAAGATGCTTTCCGGCCCAACGCGCGAAGGCGTCGGCCTCGTAATAGCTCACATGAAGCACCGGCCCTGCCGGATCGACCGGCTTCAGTCCCGCCAAGGTCAGCGAGTGCCAGGCGCCGTCGATATTGCGCCAGGTCCCAGGCGCGTCCCAGCCTTCGGCCTCGACCTTGGCCCAGCCATCCGACAGCCACAGATCGTGTGAGGTGTAGCCGCCGCCGGTCATGAATTTCAGCCACTCGCGATTGGTGACGAGGTGGCGCGCGATCACCGCCTCCTGCAACAGCACCTGATGCGCCGGATGCTCGTTGTCGAAGCTGAATCCGCCACCGTCGAAGCCGACGGTGCGGATGCCCGAAGGGATGCGCGTGTAATCGTCGCCACCCTCGAACGCCGGCGGTTGCCATTGCGGGTCGTAGACCGGGTTGGTCGGATTCTGCGCGAAGGCGTGCAGGATGTCGGTCAGCATCAACTCCTGATGCTGTTGTTCGTGATGCAGCCCGATCTCGAGTACCGGCACGATCTTCTTCAACATCGCGGCGCTGGCCGTCCGCAGCAGCGCGACAACCGCGGTATCGACGTGAGCGCGGTAGGCCGTGACCTCCCCGACATTCGGCCGTGTGACCAGCCCACGTTGCGGCCGCGCATAACGCGGCCCAGCCGCCACATAATACGAGTTGAACAGGAAGCCGAACCGCTCGTCGAATTCGCGATACCCGGAAACGTGCTCTTTCAGCAGAAACGTCTCGAAGAACCATGTGGTGTGCGCCCGGTGCCACTTCGCGGGACTTGCGTCGGGCATCGATTGCACGACCTGATCTTCGGGCGACAGAAACGAAGCGCGACGCTCTGTCTCGCCCCGAACCACCCTGAAGGTTTCGGACCAGACGGCACCGGCGTCAGCGCCCGGCAATGTAGCAACGCGTCCCAACGCGGACGCAACAACGTGCGGCATCACTCGACTCCGCGGGGGTGAAAAGTCATTGCGAAATTCGCCAATTCTTAAAGCGCAATCGGCTTGATTGTTTCCACGGCGCGGACACTGGCGCAACCGGCCCCTGCCGAAAATGGCGCGAATGTGAACGCCCCGTCCCGCCCTTATCCGAAAGGCGGAGCGCAGCGTATATAGGTGCTTAATCTGCCAGTTGAAGCGTGCGATAGACTGCCGCAGCCGGGGCGTAAGCTCCGGGCGCCGCCGCAGCCAATATCCGGGGAAACGCCATGCCGAACGAAATCAAGGTGCTCAGCACCACCGCCATGAAGACATCGCTCGACGATCTCACGGCGGAGTTCGAGCGGGCGAGCGGCTGCAAGCTGTCCTTCGAATTCGGCCCTTCGGCGCGGGTCGCCAAGATGGTGTCTGACGGCGCCGACCACGACGTCGCGATCGTCACCGATCATGGCCACGTTGAACTGACCAAGCAGGGCCGGCTTGTGCCGGGCATCAGGGCCGATGTCGCCAAGTCGGCGATGGCGTTGGCGGTGCAAAAGGGTGCGCCAAAGCCTGATATTTCGTCGGCGGAAAAATTTAAGGTGGCGATGCTCGCCGCGAAATCCCTTGGCATGAGCAATCCGGTCGGCGGCGGCCAGAGCGGCGCCAACCTCGTCAAGATATTCGACATGCTCGGCATCGCCGAGGCGATGAAATCGAAATCCACCCACGGGCCCGGTGGGCCCGCCGGCTTGATCGGAAATTTCCTGCTGCGCAACGAGGTCGAGATCGGCATCCAGCAGTTGCCGGAACTCATGGCGGTGCCCGGCATCGACATCGTCGGTCCGCTGCCGCCCGACATTCAGTCCATGACGGTGTTCTCGGCCGGACTTTCGACCGCCGCGAAGAATGCCGAAGGCGCCAAGGCGCTGATTGCGTTTCTCACCACGCCGAGGGCGGTCGGTGTGATCAGGTCCAAGGGCATGGAAACCGGCTAGCGGCTTCTTCCTCGTCGGTTACTTGAACGCGCCCTTCTTGGCGAGTTCGTCCCACTTGGCGATCTCGCCCTTGAGGTAGCTCGCCAGCCGGTCGGGCGGCCCGCCGATGAAGCGATAGCCGAACGCCAGCTCCTTCTCGCGCATGTCCGGCATATCGATCACCGTCTGAAGGTCGCGGTTGATCTTGTCGATGATCGCCTTCGGCGTGCCCTTTGGCGCAAAAAAGCCGTACCAGCTCGACTCGTCCTTCATGTTGACGCCGACCTCGAGCATCGTCGGTATCTCAGGCACCAGCTTCGATCGGTTCGGGCCGTTGATCGCCAGCGGCCTCACCTTGCCGGACTTGATATGCGGCAAAGAGCCGCCGGCGGTGGTGAACCAGACCTCGGTGCGGCCGGAGAAAATGTCCGAGTACGCCTGCGACATCTGGCTGTAAGGCACATGCTGCATCTGGGTGCCGGTGACATCCATGAACAGCACGGTCGCCAGGTGCGCGCTCGAACCGATGCCGACCGATGCGTAGTTCAGCTTGCCCGGGTTGGCCTTGGCGTAGTCGATCACCTCTTTCACCGATTTGTATGGCGTCTCGTTCGCCACCATGAATATCTCCAGCGCCGTGCTCACCAGCATGATCGGCTCGAAGCTGGTCACCGGGTTGAATACGGTGCTGGGCGCCAGCGTCGGATTGGTCGACAGCGTCTGCGCGCCGAAATGCAGGACATAGCCGTCGGGCGGCGATTGCGCGGCTGCTGCCGCGCCGATGTTGCCGCCGGCGCCGGGGCGGTTCTCGACGATCACCTGCTGGCCCCACATCGTGCTGAGCTTGTCGGCAATCAGGCGGCCGAGAACGTCGATGGCGCCGGCCGGCGAGAACGCGATGATGATGCGCACCGGACGGTTCGGATAATCCTGCTGAGCCTGGGCGCTTGCGTTGACGCCGAGCAGCAGGCTGCACGCCACCGCGAACGCAGCCAATGACCTCAGTTTCATGGTGTCTCCGCCCTTTGATTTTTACTTGCGGCGCAGCATGGCCGCTGCCCGGACTTAAATCAACGGACCAGCCATGCGTCAGTGTATCCGCCCGTGTCAACGCACAATGAGAATGTCCCCTCGTTCCGCACAATGAGAATGTCCCCTTTTGGATGGGGCTGAGCGTTTGTGGGTAACGAGGGGGGTCGCGCGCCTTCACAGCGGTAGCGTCGCCCCTCGTTATCCACATCC
>JAPLPD010000301.1 GCA_026400395.1 Alphaproteobacteria bacterium
TCCGCCCTCCCTTCGTCACCCCAGCAGCGGCGCATTCTCATCCTGATTGTCGCGGGATTCTCACCTTGATTGTCGCGCCGCAGCTTGACGCAGCGGGGCCGGAATTTTCCGGACTGCTGGTCGATGTGTGCTGCTTCCTCAGTAAGCGATCTCCCGATCCCACTGCTCTAATGGCTTGATTTTCTGCGGATCGAGCGCCAGCCCGTCTCACACCGGTGGTTACGCTGCGCGGCGATCGGTGGAACGCTGTGCTGCCCAAGCCCAGGGCAAGAGCTCGTCGAGGCGCGAGGCTGGCCAGAGATTGACGAGTTTGGCGAGCACGTCGGCGAAGTAGGCTTGCGGATCGACGCCATACAGTTTGCAGGTCTCGACGAGTGAGGCGATGGCTGCCCAGTTCTCCGCCCCTTGATCGTGGCCAGCGAACAGTGCGTTTTTCCGATTGAGCACAATCGGACGGATACTTCTTTCCACGATGTTGGTGTCGAGTTCGATGCGGCCGTCGTCGAGAAAGCGGATGAGCCCGTCCCAATGGTTCAAGCCGTAACGGATGACTTTGGCGATGACGGACTTCGTCGAGACGCGCGCGAGTTGCTGTTCGAGCCAGGTTTTGAGCGCCAGCACGAGTGGTTTGCTCTTTTCCTGGCGCACGGCGCGGCGTTCATCGGCGCTTTTGCCGCGGATCGTCTTCTCGATCGCATAGAGCGCGGCGATGCGATCGAGAGCTTCGCTCGCGATCGGCGCCGAACCGCCCTTTGCGATATCGAAGAACTGTCTTCTCAGATGAACCCAGCAGAAGGCGAGCGTGATCGCGTTGCCGGTCCGTGCGTCATCGGCAATGGTCTTGTAGGCCGCGTACCCGTCGCATTGCACGATGCCACGATAGCCCTCAAGCAGCTTTAGTCCGTGGACGGCACCGCGGCCCGGCGCATAGGTGTAGGCGACGGCGGGCGGATCGGTTCCGCCCCAGGGCCGGTCGTCGCGGGCGATCGCCCAGAAGTATCCCTTCTTGGTGCGTCCACGGCCGGGATCGAGCACCGGCGCCACGGTCTCATCGACCGCGATCTTGCCCGAGCACAGAATGAGTTCCCGCAGCCGAAGATGCAGCGGCTTGAGCTCCGCGGCGGCATAGCCCACCCAGAACGCCAGGGTCGCGCGGTCGATCGTGATGCCTTGGCTCAGCAGCATCTGGGATTGCCGATAGAGCGGCAAATGCCAGGCATATTTGGCAACCAGGACAGAGGCCACCATCGCCTCGGTCGGCAGCCCGCCTTTAATCAGCCGTTCCGGCGCGGGCGCCTGGACCACGGCCTGTTCGCAGGCCCGGCAGGCGTATTGGGGACGATGCGTCACGATCACCTGGTATTGGGCGGGGATGACGTCGAGACGCTCGGCGGTGTCCTCCCCGATGACGTGCATCGTGCCATGACAGCACGGACAGACGGCACTCTCGGGTGCCAGCGTGACGTGGATGCGGGGAAGATGAGCCGGCAGCGACCCGCGGTTGGCGCGACGCTTCTTCCTCTGGGCATCGACCGGGGCTTCCGCGGTTTCCTTGTTGTCCTCTTGCGCGTCCTGCTCGGCGATCGCCGTCTCGATATCCTCCAGCGCCAGCTGCATCTGCTCGCGATCAAGCCGTTCGGACCGCCGGCCAAACTGCGCGCGCTGGAGCTGCTTCAAGAGGTGGTGAAGCCGATCGTTCTGCTCCCTCACGCGCCGGCATTCCTCAATCGCCGCGTCGCGCTCGCTCGACAGTGAGCTCACCAGCGCCCGCAAGGCGTCGAGATCGTTGGGAAGTGCGTCGATCGGCATGACGATATTTGAATCAGATTCGCGAGCATTTGTGATGCCCAACACGCAATCTTGATTCAATAAGTCGCAGCTCTCACGATGTCGCTGTCGGCCGCGCAACATCCCGTGCGTGCAGACGTGACCAATCCATCCCATCAACGAGCGCGGCAAGCTGCGCCGACGTCAGCCGCATCACGCCGTCACTCACCGGCGGCCACCTGAAGGCACCATGCTCCAGCCGTTTCCAGAACAGACCACGAGCCCATCCGCGCCCTTGCGGAAGTCCACGGGCTTCGTGGCCACCAGGACCTTCACCCCCGCCGCAACCGCGATCATGTCGCCGCCTTCACAGCCCGCAGCACATCCCGCAGCCAGCCGAGATCAACACCTCGTTCCGCGCGAACCACCGCGCCGGCAATCTCGATGGTAATCGCCCCGGTGACAGTTACGCCCACCGCCGTGGCAGCACCGTCGTCGCAAATCTCCCGCATGACAGGAACGAACAGCGGCGCCTCGTCGGCCGCCAAGGTCAAAAGACCGGCCCGCGCCGCCTTGCGCCAGGCAAATAGGTGCTGAGGCGACATGTCGTGTCGGCGCGCCACTTCAGACACCACCGCGCCCGGCATAAAGGATTCCGCGACGATCCGCCCCTTGGCCTCATCACTCCAGCGACGACGGCGTCCCACACCAACCCGGATATCGACCCGACCTCGTAGCCCCGAAGCGTCATCTATATGGTCGACCATATGTGCGAACCGATCTGTCGTTGTCGGTTCGCATCTTGCGGCTCAAGCCGCCCGTTACAAGGTGGGAGCAGAGCTCCGCTTACGATCCATTCGCTGGCGTCTGGGAGAACGAAGTTCTCCCCATGCTGCAGGCCGCGCCCGGATTGAGGCCAATCGCTGTCTTCGAGGAGCTATGCCGCCGGCATCCGGAACTGGGTTCGGGAACGCGGCGGACGCTTGAGC
>JAPLPD010000365.1:0-7789 GCA_026400395.1 Alphaproteobacteria bacterium
GGAGCACCTGGCTGACCGATGGAGCGGCGACTTCGTTCTATCCGCAGGGCGCGCCGTCGGCGCCCTACACGCCCGGCCTTTCCAAGGACCCCTACGCCTTCACCGATTATTCGGTCGGGCACACCCTGCGGTTCGGCTACGATTACGGGCTCGGCAACATCCAGGCGACGCTCGGTATCCGCACGTCCGAGCCGCTGGCGATGAATGATTTCACGCCCGCGTTCGACCCGCGCCGTTTCGCGGGGGCCGGTCCTCGCATCGGCTTTGAGGGCAACAAGCCGCTGCAATCGTCGTGGGTCGTCGAATGGAAGGTCGGCGCGTCGGCTTTGTCCGGCAACCGCACGTTCGACACCGGCAGCGGCATCGCCAACCCGCTGGTGCCGAGTTATTCGAGCGGTTCGGCGCTCAGCGTCGATGGCTTGCTCGGGCTGTCATACTGGTTTGACAGTGCGTCCAAGCTGACGGTCGGCTACCACGCCGATTATTTCAAGAGTGCGCCGTCTGCGAACATCGCCGGCGCGGCGTCGGACAATTCCGTCAACCACGGTGCGCTGATTCGCTTCTCGATTCAGAAGTAGCCGCGAGCGAGCTACTTGTGTGCCGGCGTGTGCGGCGACCAGATCGGCGTGTCGTCGGCCATTGCTTCCTCGACGCTGACTGGCGAAGCCGCCGACAAGCGATGCACGATGCCCCTGCCGGCGTTCACCGCGAACTTGGCCCATCGCATCGCGGCCCAGCGCAGTCCTGGATTGATCGACGACGAACGAAGCTCGAATGCCTTCCGCGCGGAGAAGGCGTCGCAGGCCAGTTTATCCGGATCGTCGTAGAACATGGCTGTCTTTGCTGCGTCCATGCCGGGCGTGGCGAGCCACTGCGGGATGTAGACGTTGCAGAGCCGCTCCACATCGACCAGCGCCTTGCGGGCGCCAGTCCCGGCGGCGGGGCACGACGTCGAAAATGCGTCGCCGACCAGTACAACGCCGTCCTGCCGGTGGCCGGCGCTGACGTAGAGATCGGCCGGGCGAATCTTGATCTGGCTTGGCACGGTGAAATCGCCCATCAGCTTGCGCAAGCCCGGCCACATGTCGTTCAGCGTCTCAACCGGCGCGGTGCGGAACCGCACCAGCCACGGATCCTGCAAGTCGCGATAGACGAACAGGTTGGCGCGCATGGTGCCGCCGACCGGAAACAGCGTGATGTAGGCGGCACAGTTTTCCGGCTTTTCCGCGAAGTACGTCATGGCGGTGAACGGGAACGACGAACCGCCGGCCGGCTGGACGTCAAATCCGATACAGATCGAATGGGTCGCGCTGAAAACCTTTCGCTCGACGCCGAGCTTGTGCTGCAAGCCGATGTTCAGTCCGGTGGACAGCACGACGAGGCGCGCTGAAATTTCCTCGCCGTTGGACAGTTTGACGGTCTGCCGGTCGGGACCGGTCGTCACGTCGGAAACCTTCGACACGATGAAGCTGCCGTCGTCTGGGATCTGCGACCGGACGGCATTGACCAGCGTTTCATACGCGACGCCCCGCTGCATCATCATCGGGATGGTGTCGATGTGACGTCCGAAGCGCGCCACCCAGCAGTTTCGATCCGGTGTCGATTCGCGCAGCACGGCGGCATCGACCCCGGTCATCCGGAATCGCTCGAGCTGGACGCGGTCGAGTTTCTCGCAGCGGAAGTCGACCGGATAGGTCGCGTGCGGGTCGGCCATGATGGCATCAATGCCGGCGCGGCGAAGCATGGCGGCGGCCAGCGAGCCGGCCAATCCGCCGCCGGCGATGAGAACATCGGTTTGACGCACTTTTTATTCTCCCCAATTCCGAAAATTGTTACGCTCCAAATGTTCAAGGAACATTGAAAGTGAATCGCGGATTAATTTAAAGCCGGTGAATTGAACAATCGGCATTTACCGGTTGAACAAACCTTTGATGCTAGTGGATCAGCGGCGCCGCTCATTTGGCGCGCGACAGGGGAAACATGACAACGCAAGCGATGTTCGAACGCCATGCCGAAACTGTACTCGGCGTGACGCCCGGCGAAGATGAAGAGTTGGCGCTGCCGGTTTCGGGCGGGCACCCGTTGCCGATCGAACTGTCGCTGCATACCGATCTCGTTGCGATCGAAAAGGATTGGCGGGCGTTCGAGGAGCGCGCCGACTGCACAGTGTTTCAGACCTTCGACTGGCTTTCGGCCTGGCATCGCCACATCGGCGTGCGCGAAAACGCAAAGCTCGCCATCGTCATCGGCCGCCAGCAAGACGCGATCCTGTTCGTGATGCCTTTTGCCTTCGATGCGGAGACGCGGACGATCGGCTGGTTCGGCGCAGGGCTGTGCAACTACAACGGTCCCGTGCTGGCCCGCGAATTTTCGCGGCGCGTCGGCCCCGAGCGGTTTCCCGCCCTCTAGGATCAGGTGCGGCGGCTTCTGCGAAACAGCATGCCGCTCGACCTGATCGACCTTGACAAGATGCCGGCCATGATCCGCGAGCAGGCCAATCCGTTCTGCGCGTTGAGCGTCACGCCCCACGTCAACAACGCCTATTCGACGGCGCTCGCCGCCGACTGGGAAACCTTCTACGAGTCGAAGCGCTCGGCATCGACGCGCCGCTCCGACCGCAAGAAGCAGCGGCGGATCACGGAATTCGGCGAACTCCGTTTCGGCACCGCCGAAGGCCGCGACGAGATCGCCAAGACGCTCGACGCGCTGATCGAAAAAAAGAGGGTGTCGTATGCCAAGCTCGGCGTCGACAACATGTTCGAGCGGCCGGGCTATCGTGATTTCTATCTCGATCTGGCGACCGGCGAACACAGCGCGCCCATGACCCATCTCAGCCGGATCGACGTTGGCGCCGAAGTGGCGGCGGCCAATTTCGGGCTGGTGCATCGCGGCACCTACATCTACCTGCTCGCCGGATACAACGACGGCGAGGTCGGCCGTTTCGGGCCGGGCTCGATGCAGCTGCTGGAGATTTTCCAGTACGCCATCGCGCGCGGCATGAAGGTGTTCGACTTCACCATCGGCGACGAGCCCTACAAGCGCGATTGGAACGACACCGAGACACAGCTCTACGACCACGCGTCGCCGGTGACGTTGCGCGGCTGGATGGCGTTCATCCGCTTCCGGGCGATGCGCGAGATCAAGCGCCATGTCCGGAAGAATCCGGCGATCTGGGCGGTCGCCCGCAAGGTGCGATTTATGCTGAGCGCGCTGCGGCGCTAGGGCGAGTTCGCCGAACCATCCGGCTCAAAGCGCGGGAAGCCAGCGCTACCGCCCGATCAGCATGTGCAGGCCAAGTCTACGCTTGGCGATCACGAACAGCAGCGCCGACTCGATCACGGCCGCCGCCGAGATCACGACGGCGACGCCCATGCCGCCGTAAGGCCCTGCCACCGCCAGCGAGCCGCCGAGGTTGACCGCGAACATGGCGGCATAGACCATCGCGCAACGGCGCTGCTCGCCCAGCATGTTGAGCACGCGCTCGGCGGGACCGACCGCGGCGCGCGCCAGTAGGGCGATCGCCATCACGAACATCAGCGGATATCCGTCCGCGAAGTTCGGCCCAAACAGCCACAGTATCGGCTTGCCCAGGGCGAGGATGCCGATGATCGTCAGCAGCGTCGGCCAGAACGTCCAGCGCACCGTGCTGGCGGCCAGCGTCTGCAGCGCATCGCGGTCGCCTCCGATGTGATGGGCGGCGAAGCGATGGGCAACCGCCGCCGACACCGCGAAATGAATGAACGACGCCAACGCCAGCGTCTTCGCCGCGGCGTAATAGTGCGCGACCTCCTCGGCGGGGCGGAACTGCCGCAGAACCAGCACGTAGGTGTAAGTCAGCAGCATGTAGAAGGCCCAGACCGCGAAGATGGGACTGGCGGTCTTGAGCCAGCCGGACACGTCGTACCGCCGCGGCCCGCCTGGTATCTGGCTGGCTACGCATTTCTGGAACAGGGCGAGCTGCAGCAGCGTCGTTGCCCATGTGGCAAGGGCGAATGCCGCCATCGCCGTGGTCGCGTTGGCCTCGATCCCCGCCACATTAACGCCGCCCATGACGACGATCAGCATAAGTAGGCGCAGCACGAACGGCGGCAGCAGCGCCGTCTTCACAGCATCGTAGGACCGGGCCAGCCCGTCCAGCATGTTGGAGACCGGATAGAGCGGCAGCGCGATGCAGGCGAGGTAGAGCGGCATGATGGTGCCGTGGTCGAGCGCCGGCGTCAGCGCGGTGATGGCGGCGGCGCCGATCGCGGCGACGAGGGTGGCCGAGGCGAACACGATCCAGCGGCTGCCGAACAGGAAGCCGCGCAGCCAGTCCATCTGGTTGCGCTGGGTGTACTCCGGGATCATGCGCTGGGCGGTGAGCGGCAGGCCGAGGTGGACGATGTCGGCGATCATCTGCAGCCAGGTCCAGGCATAGATGTAGATGCCGAACTCGGCGCCGCCCATCCAGCGCGCCAACAGGATCTGTGACAGAAAGATCACCACCGCGCCGGCGATCCGGATCATGAACGCCGCGCCGGCCATGCGCTGGGCGGCGGCGTGTTCGCCGTTCAGCCACGCCTGCACGCGCGGCGGCAGACGTGAGGCGAGCCCGCGCGGGGCGGCGATATCCGTGTCGATCAGGGCCATCTTCTACAGACCGTGGCGGTGCCGGGAGGCTCGCCATTGTCTAGTAGGAACCGGTTAACGATTGGCTGACCGGGCGCGGAAAGTCAGCCCGCCACGGCGATCTCGAACGGGAACTGATCGACGATCTCCCGGCCGGTGTCGGTGATGATGTAGGTGTGGCCGAGGAAGATGCCGAACATGCCGTCGGCGGTGATCGGGTTGGGTTCGGCCATGATGATCATGCCGGGCTTCAGGATCATGTCGCTTTCGATGCCGCCGATGTGGTCTGAGGTGATGTGCGGGTTGTCGGTGACGATGTCGATGCCGTGGCATTGGGTCGGCCGCGACTGCATGCCCTTGTCGCGGAAGAACTTGCTGGCGTCCTGCATGGCCTTAGCGTTCTTGCCCGGCAGCATTTCGGCGACGATCTTCTCGTAGCCGGGGAGCGTGATCTCCTCCCAGAACCTCCGCACCATGTCGGTCGGCGGTCCCAGAGTGATCGGCGAGCCGATCTGCGCGGTGTAGCCGCGATAACCGGCGGCGAGCTCCATGTTGATCAGGTCGCCCTTCTTCAGCACCCGCCCGGACGGCCGCGGATTGCCGAAGATGAGCGCCGGATTGTCCATCGGCGTCGAACCGATAATCAGGAAGTCGATGTCGCCGCCGCCGTCCATGATGGCCGCCGCCGCCGCCGCCTTGATTTCGTATTCCTTCACGCCGGGCTTGGCGCGCGCCACCATTGCGTTCATGGCGTCTTCACAGAGCTTGCCCGCCTTGCGCACGCAATCGAGCTCTTCCTTCGAGTGGACCACCACGAGGTCGTGCAGAAATTGTTTCGTGAAAATGATCTCGGCGTCCGGCAATTCCTTGCGGAGCGTCTGGTACTGGTTGACCGGCATATAGTCGCCGTGGCGGGGGTACCATCACCTCAGCATATTTTCCATTGCGACTGTGGCGCACGTCCTGAACGGCGACCTCGACATTGCGGCGCACCGCCTCGGCATGGGTGCCGCCCATCGAATAGATCATGGTCGGCTCGCCATCGGCCGGCACCAGCACGTAGCAGCACAGCGCGTGCCACTCCCAATGGCCGGTCAGCCAGGTCATGCCGGCGCCGAAGCTCCAGTGGCTCGGGCCGCCCGGCACGATCACGGCGTCGAGCTTGTGCTCGCGCATCTTGGCGCGCAGCGATTCATAGCGGCACTTGTATTCGCCGGCCGAGAACTGCTCCCACACGCAGTCGCGGTAATATGGCGTGTCGCGCATGTTGGCGAATGGCAGCGACTGGTCGAGCTTGTCGCGGACCACGCTCCACGGCTGCGGTCCAAGCGGACGGCGGGGCTGTTCGTTCATGTGTTCTTTCTCCCGGATTCTTCGCCTCATCCTGAGGAGCGGCCGGAGGCCGCGCCTCGAAGGATGGACAGCAATTGCAGCCCATGGTTCGAGACGCATCGCTTCGCGATGCCCTTCACCATGAGGTCGTGGCTACTCCGCGCAGTTGCCGATCGTCACCTTGCCACCGGCCAATTCCATCGCCTCCTCGGCGAGCTTGACGTTGGCGACCTGCTCGACGCTCGGCTTCTTGTCCGCCGCGATGTCGCCGTTCTCGACGCTGTTGTCGATCGACCATTGCGTGCGCTTGTCGGTGAAGCCGGTGTTGACCGACCACACGCAGTTCTTGACGTTGCTGTCGATCGCGAACTCGACCGCCTCCTTCGATTTGGTCGTCGCCTCCATGATGATCGGCACCACCTTGGCGCGGTCGCGGTAGATGACGCGGTTGGCCTCGATCATGGCGGCGATGGTGTCACGCAGCAGCGGACGGTCCTTGGCGATCCATTCGGTGGAGGCGCCGTAGGCGTTGAACATATAGAGCGGCATCAGGTCGGCGAGTTGCGTCAGCACGCGCAGCGACGACTTCTGCTGCTGCGCCAGGAACACGTCCTCCGGGTGCAGCGCGACGCCGTCGATCTGTCCGGCGATCAGGCCGGGCAGGCGGCCCGCGGTCGGCGAGGGGATGAACTGTGCGTCAGCCTCGGCGAGGCCAGCCGACTTCAGCACCGCGCGGCCCATGCGCCAGTTGAAGCCGCCGACGCCGCCGCCGGTCGCGGACAGGCGCTTGCCCTTGAGGTCGGCGGCGGTCTTGATCTCGCCCGGCACCACATAGGCTTGCGGCATGCGGGGGGCTAGCGCCCAGATCTGCTGCACCTTCAAGCCGCGCCCGATCGACACGTCGCTGACGCTGACGATCGCCGAGCCCTGGGCCGCGGCGACCGCGGAGGTCTGCGACTGGCCGCCCTCGAACTGCACGATGGTGGCGTCGATGCAGCGCTTTTCGAAAAAACCCAGCGCCTTCGCCACGTAAGGCGAGGTGTGCACCACGTTCGGCGGGGCGACCGACACGCCGATATTGATTTTGCGCATCACCGGGCAGGTCTGTGCCTCGGCGCCACCGATCGAGGCGGCGACCGCCACGGCGGCGATGCTCGCGGTCAGCGCGCCGCGATAGAGCCGGGTTTTGGCTGGCATGGTTTCCTCCGTCTCGTTTCTTGCTGGGACGCGCGGCGGCCCATAAATGAGGCATCACTTTATCCAGTCGGCCGGGCGATGCGATAGGCCCATCCGGCCTTCACAACACTCTTCCGCCGGCCGCGCGGCGTGGCATAAGAGCGCCGCAACGTTCCGGAACCCATTCGCCCATGATTCGTCCGTGATTCACCCATGATTCGTCTCGATAACATCAGCAAGCAGAACGGCCACCAGCTTCTCTTCATCGAGGCGTCGGCGGCGCTCAACCGGGGCGAGAAGGTCGGCCTGGTCGGCCCCAACGGCGCCGGCAAGACCACGCTGTTCCGCATGATCACCGGCCAAGAGGAGCCCGACGAGGGCCAGGTCGCCGTCGATCGCGGCGTGACCATCGGCTATTTCAGCCAGGATGTCGGCGAGATGGCGGGCCGCAGCGCCGTCGCCGAGGTGATGGATGGCGCCGGCCCGGTCAGCACCGTGGCGGCCGAGTTGAAGGAACTCGAGACCGCCATGGGCGATCCGGACCACGCGGACGACATGGATGCCATCGTCGCGCGCTATGGCGAGGTGCAAGCCCGCTTCGAGGAACTGGACGGCTATGCCCTTGAGGGCCGGGCGCGCGAGGTTCTCGCGGGCCTGAGCTTCAGCCAGGAGA
>JAPLPD010000365.1:7825-32748 GCA_026400395.1 Alphaproteobacteria bacterium
AGCAACCATCTGGACCTGGAAAGCCTGATCTGGCTGGAGCAGTTCCTCAAGGGTTACGAGGGCGTGCTGTTCATGACCTCGCACGACCGCGAATTCATGAACCGCATCGTCACCAAGGTGGTGGAGATCGACGGCGGCGCGCTGACCTCGTATTCCGGTAATTACGAGTTCTACGAGCAGCAGCGCGCCATGAGCGAGAAGCAGCAGCAGGCGCAGTTCGAGCGCCAGCAGGCGATGCTCGCCAAGGAGATCAAGTTCATCGAGCGGTTCAAGGCGCGCGCGTCGCACGCCGCGCAGGTGCAGAGCCGGGTGAAGAAGCTCGACAAGATCGAGCGCGTCGAACCGCCGAAGCGCCGCCAGACCGTGACGTTCGAATTCCTGCCGGCGCCGCGATCCGGCGAGGACGTGGTCAGCCTGAAGAACGTCCACAAGGGCTACGGAAACCGGCCGATCTACGAGGGCCTCGACTTCACCGTGCGCCGCCGGGAGCGCTGGGCGGTCATGGGCGTCAACGGCGCGGGAAAATCCACGCTGTTGAAGCTCGTCGCGGGCTCAACCAAGCCGGACGATGGGGCGGTTGCGGTTGGCGGCAGCGTGAAGATGGGCTACTTCGCCCAGCACGCGATGGACCTGCTGGACGGCGAGGACACCGTGTTCGAATCCCTGGAGCACTCGTTTCCGCAGGCCGGGCAGGGCTCGCTCCGCGCGCTGGCCGGCTGTTTCGGCTTTTCCGATGACGAGGTGGAGAAACGATGCCGGGTGCTGTCCGGCGGCGAAAAGGCGCGGCTGGTGATGGCGAAGATGCTGTTCGATCCGCCGAATTTTCTGGTACTGGACGAGCCGACCAACCATCTGGACATCGCCACCAAGCAGATGCTGATCGCGGCGCTCTCGGATTACGAGGGCACCATGCTGTTCGTGTCGCATGACCGGCATTTCCTCGCCGCGTTGTCCAACCGGGTGCTGGAACTGACGCCGGAGGGCATCCACCAGTATGGCGGCGGCTACACGGAATATGTGGAGCGAACCGGCCACGAGGCTCCCGGCCTGCGAAGCTGAGCCGGGAAACGAAGCGCGTCCCTTTCGGGAGGCGTCTACTTCAGCGGTTCGCCGCCTTCGATCACCCGCAGGCAAACCGGACGCAGCTTCTCGCGGTTCTTCTGCAGGCAGGCGAGGAACGCGAATGGGCCTTCTTCGGACTTCACCGATTTGCAAAACTTGCTGACATCCGGGCTGCAGGCTGCCCGCTGTTCGGGGGTTCCCATCTCGTCGGCTTTCTCCGCCAGAGCGGGTGTCGCCAGCAGCACGAACAGCAAGGCCACCAATCGGAACATCAGTCTCTCCGTTTCGGTTCTCTGTCGAATTTCATCGCGCCGCGTTTGGGCGAACCCAATCGCCGCCGAAGGTATCCTCACGCGGCGGATTTGCAAACTAGGGCACCCCGGCTGGAACCGCCAGCCGGGCGGGGCGGCCGTGGAACGTCCGTGGTTGCGGAACGTTCGTTTCGATGAACTGGCTCGCAAAAATCATCGACCGCTTCGCGCTGCGGCCTCCGGCGCCCGAAGTCGTGCTGCACGACCCTCATGCGGCCGAGCCCCATGACCTCGACGATCCGTTCCTGGACGAGAAGGCACAAGAGCGGATGGGCGCGGCGATTTCGGACGCCAAGCGGCGCAAATAAGTCCCGCTGCTGCTGAGCAGAGCCCTGCATCGCTAACTCGGCACGGCTAAGTCGGCGATGCTTGAAAACCTGCCCGCGGCGGCGATCGCCCCAGCACTTCCTCGCGGCAATTGGCTCCGGTTCCATGAGAGTGGATCGAACGCCCTGAAGTGTGTAGACGGGCGCTCGTCTCAGGAGTTGCGATGCCGTCTTGCGGACTCGATTTTGGTACGTCGAACACCACGTTTGGCCACACCGTCGGAAACTCACCGGAATTGGTTCACCTGGAATCGGGGCAAAGCACGATTCCCAGCGCGATCTTTTATGAACGTGACGCTGCTGCCGTGATTGGGCGCGCGGCCATCGCGGCCTATGTCGATGGCCGTCCGGGTCGGCTGATGCGAAGTCTGAAATCGGTTCTGGGCACCTCGCTGATCGACGAGACCACGGCGGTCGGCCGCGAGCGGAGCAGTTTCCGCGACGTGATTGCGTACTATCTCCGCGCGGTGAAGCGGCGCGCCGAGCAGGCCACCGGCCTGGAATTCCGGAATGTGGTTCATGGCCGGCCGGTTCATTTTGTCGACAATGCCCCGGACGCGGATCGGAAGGCCGAAGCGACGCTTCGCGGGATCATCCGCGAGATCGGGTTCGAGAACGTGGCATTTCAGTTCGAGCCGATTGCAGCCGCGCTGGATTACGAACGGCAGATCTCCAGCGAGCAGATTGCGCTGATCGCCGACATTGGCGGCGGGACGTCGGACTTTTCAATCGTTCGCCTCAGCCCGGACCGTCACAAGAAAACGGAACGCGAGAGCGATATTCTTGGCAATGACGGCGTTCGCATCGGCGGAACCGATTTCGATCGGTGTCTCAGCCTGGGCGCGGTCATGCCCTTGTTCGGCTACGGCAGCGCGATGAAGCGGGCCGGGCTGGACGCACCGTCTTCCTATTTTCATGAACTGGCGACCTGGTCGCGCATCAACCGCATGTATGAATCGCGGGTCGCGTCCGATATTCGCGGCGTCAGGCGCGATGCCGGTCAGCCGGAGTTGTTCGATCGACTGTTGCGCGTGCTCGAAGAGCAGCGCGGACATACGCTGGCCATGGAGGTGGAAGACGCCAAGATCGCGTTGTCCGAACGCCCGCGAGCCGACATTTCGTTGTCCTGGGTCGAGCCGGGCTTGAGCGTTGCCATCAGCCGCGGCGATCTCGTCCGCCACACCAAGGAATTGGCGGTCCGGATCGGCCAGCGGATAAAGATATGTCTCGCGCAGGCGCGCCTCTCAGCCGAAGACATCGACGCGGTGTTTTTGACAGGCGGGTCGGTGCAACTGGCCCACGTGCGGCGGGCCATCGTCGGAAGCCTGTCCGATGCGCGGATCATCGAGGGCGACACGTTCGGGGCGGTGGGGAAAGGACTGACGATCGAGGCCGCCAGGAGATTCGGCCCGGCCGGCTGATCGGGCTGCTAGGTCTTCCGGGGGTGTTACCAGGGTCGCGGGCCGCCAAAAGCATCACGTGGCCGGCTGCGAGAGCCACCACGTCAGCCGGACGCATATCGATCTCAAAACCATTTCGGCAACCATTGCCAGCCGGACTGCCAGAAGTGCACTGCGCTGAAATTGAGCGCGAGAACGAACCCGAGAAATATAAACGCGTACCCAAACCCTTTCAGCACAGACGGTTCGTCGTTCACGTGCGCTCGTCCCCGGATTGCGCCATGGGAACGCGCAACCCCAGCAGGGGTTCCGTCAGATGGCGGCTAGGTCCGCGCCCCGCCACCTCGACCGGGCTGTCGCCTTATTGCCGCCGCCCGATTGGCTCGGGCAAAGCTGCTCGGCGGTTCAAAGCCAACGTTCAAGATGATGTCGATGACACACCCCATAGTCGCGAGGTGGCCAACCGATGCGCTATAGTTGAAATGGTTAACGGCCAATTCACAAATTTGACCTAGCTAGGCTTGGTTTTCAAAAAGGGCCAGCATGCGAATTGGGAAAACACTATTTGTCTTTGGCGGTGTTTTGGTTGCAGGCGTCATCGTTGCCGTGGCGGCTGGCAGTTTGTCGGTCAACCGCGTCGCGATAGGTGGTCCAGTGTACGACCAGATCGTGCAGGGGAAGGATTTGGTGGCCGACATTCTGCCGCCACCGGCCTATGTCATTGAGGCTTACCTGGAGGCGACCTTAGCCATTGATCGACGCAAGCCCTTGGCCGACAGCTTCGATAAACTCAAACAACTCCATTCGGACTATGACGAGCGCCGCAAGTTTTGGCAGGACTCCATTCTCGACGACGAGATCAAGAAGAAACTCACCGAAGCTTCACATGCGCACGTTGCAAGATTCTGGGTGGAGCTTGAACAGAATCTCTTACCGTCTTTAAAGCTAGGTGATGCCAAAGCTGCCGCGGCAGCATACGTGGCGCTTACGGAAACTTATCAAGAGCACCGCAAGGTCATCGACGAAATTGTTTCCGATGCCGAAAAGATCAACAAGTTCTTTGAGTCCGACGCCACCAAGCAAAGCAATATCGTGTTTTGGTCGTTGATTGGCATTATCGTAGCTCTACTGTCGGTTCTGACGCTCGGAATCTATATACTCAACAGGCGTGTCGTTATTCCCGTCATCAAATTGACGGGTGTCATGAACGCCATGGCAAGCGGCAATCTTGGGTTGGAAATTCCTTCGTCGGATTCTCATGACGAAATCGGCGAAATGGCTGCCGCGCTTGTTATCTTCCGCGACGCCGCGATGGAAAAAGCGCGGCTTGAGAAGCTCTCCGAGCAGCAGCGTCAACTGGCGGAGGACGAGCGAAGCCGCCACAGCGAAGAGCAGATTCGGGCCGCCGAGGAGCGACAGCGGATTGTCGAAGAAAGAGTGAGGGCTGAAGCCGCCGCGCAGGCAAAAGAAGCCGCGGAGCAGATGCGGGCGGCCAAAGAGCGGGAAAAACTTATTGAAGACAGGGTGAGGGCCGAAGCTGCGGCACAAGCGAGAGAAGCCGAGGACCAGATGCGGACTGCCCAGGAGCGGGCAAAGGCCGCGAGGGAGCAGGCTCAAGTGGTCAACTCTCTTGGAGAGGGATTGAAGCGTCTTGCGGAGGGCGATCTCTCCTTCCGGCTGAACGACGGCTTCACCGAAGCCAATGAGCAGATCAAGCTCGACTTCAACGCCGCCATGGAGACTCTGCGAGAGACCGTTCAAGCGATTGAAACTGTGGCGCGAGACGTCACAGGAGCCACCAACGATATTTCATCGGGGGTGACCGACCTGTCGCAACGCACCGAGGAGCAGGCTGCAAGTTTGGAAGAAACCTCCGCGGCGATGGAGGAGATGTCCTCTACCGTGAAGCGGAATGCGCAGAATGCCATGCAGGCTGATCAACTCGCCTCAGGAGCCTTTGTCGTCGCCGACCGCAGCGGCCAAATCGTGGCCCAGGCCGTCGAGTCGATGTCGGGCACTGAAGCGTCCTCTCGCAAGATATCGGACATCATTGGTGTGATCGACGAAATCGCGCGGCAAACGAATTTGCTTGCGCTCAATGCGGCAGTTGAGGCTGCGCGTGCGGGCGATGCAGGCCGCGGGTTCGCTGTCGTTGCCTCGGAGGTCCGAAGCTTGGCGCAACGCTCGTCGCAAGCCGCCAAAGACATCAAGACGCTGATCAGCAACAGTTCGGCTCAGGTGCAGGAGGGCGTCACGCTTGTTCGTAGCGCGGGAAGCTCGCTCTCGGAGATCGTGAGTTCGATCAACAAAGTAGCGGGCATAGTATCCGACATCGCCACAGCCAGCAGCGAACAATCAACAGGGCTGGAACAAATCAATAAGGCGCTCAGTCAGTTGGACGAAGCCACACGGCATAACTCCACGCTGGTTGAAGCGAATGCAGCCACCGCGAGGTCATTGAAGACGCAAGCGGAGGCTATGGCTGAGCGGATTGGGGCTTTCAAAACAGAACCTTCTGAAGCATCGGAAGGACCGTTCGGTAGTGTGGCAGTTCGAATGCCGCGCCTGGCACAAGGTTGATCTGAACTTGAACGGGTGTTTTCTGCCCTAGTTGGCGTAATTCCGAGACGACGCCCAACGAGGGCGGCGCTGGCGATCGGTACGGGGCGGCTAGTCGTCCTGTCGGGCCGCGGTCCACGGCGCGACATGGCGCTCCGCCAGACGCAGCAGCGCGGTTAGCGTGACGCCGAGCAGACCCAGCGTCACGATCGGCACGAACATCTTATCGACCTGGAACGTGCTCGCCGAGCGCACGATCAGATAGCCGATCCCTGAGATCGCGGTGTAGAGATCGGCCAGCACCATGCCGATCAAGCCGCGGCCGAGCGCCAGCCGGATGCCGGTGACGATGAACGGCAGCGCCCCCGGCAGGACGATGTTCTTCCACAATTGCGCTTCCGAGCAGCGGAAAGCGCTGCCGACTTCGAGCAGCTTGGGATCGACCGATTTCACGCCCTGATAGGTGTTGATGACCATCGGGAAGAACGCGAACAGGAACAGGATGATCACCTTGGCGGTGGTTTCGAACCCGGCCCACAGCACGATCAGCGGCACCAGCGCCACCGACGGGATCGAATAGAGGAAGGTGATGTAGACCGTGAGGCCCACATCGAGAATGTGGAAGCGCGCCAGCGCGAGGCCGAGCAGCGTGCCGAAAATGATGGCGAGCGTCAGCCCGATCGCCAGCACGACGAGGCTCGGCCACAACCCGGCCCACAATTCGCCGCTGGCGATCATGCCGACGGCGGCATAGGCCACCTTGACCGGTGAGGTGAACAGCACCGGATCGACGTTCATCGCCCCGATCTGCCAGACGCCCAGGAAGATCGCGAGCGAGGCGAGACGGATACCGAAGTTCTGGAATCCGGCGCGGCGGCGGCGGTCCGCTGCGACGCGTTCGGCGCGGGCCTGATCGAAGGCGATCTCCGACTGAATTCCGGCCGCGTTCTGTGCTCCCTCAACGCTGCTCATGCGGTCTCCTCCGGACGTTCGCCGCGGCCGCGGGGCAAGCCGCCCTTCGCCGCCGCGATGCTCTTTAATCCGAGCCTGATCCTGCCTTACAGCAAGACGTTCGATGTTTGCAATGTGGCATGTCCGTGACCACTGTTTCAGCTTTCGTTGCTGCCTTTATGGCGTTTCCGTGCGGTGTCCGAGGTGCGACAATAGCGTCGGCGCGTGCCGGCGTGCTGACGGAAGGGGGGCATTGGCCCTTTGCAAGCTCTGAGGAAACCGGCAATGAAAACGACATGGTCCGCGGTTTGTGCGATCGCCAGCCTTCTCGCCTCGGCGGCGCTCGTCTTATCTTCGTCCGCCTCCGAATTCCCCGAACGCGCGGTTGAAATAACTGTGACGTTCCCGCCGGGCGGAACCCCCGACGTTCTGGCGCGCGCGCTCTCGGAGGGAATGTCCGCCGAATTGAAGCAGCCCTTCGTGGTCTTGAACAAGCTGGGCGCGGCCGGGATGGTGGGCGCCACCGCCGTCAGCCGTGCCAAGCCCGATGGCCACTCGCTGCTTTTCGCGCCGGCGCTTGTCCAGTCCGTGGCGCCCCTGATCAACGTGAACCCCGACTACAAGCCGGACGGGCTCGTCCCGATATGCCAAGCCTTCGAAACCCAGATGGCGTTGGTCGTGAAGCCCGACTCCCCCTACAAAACCGTGGGTGACATCATCGATGCCGCGCGCGCCAAGCCTGGCGTCGTCACCTACCGCCACGCCGGCATCGGATCGATTCCGCAGCTTGCGATGATCGAACTAGCCAATGCCGCCAAGGTCGAGTTCAACGCCATCCCTTACAAGGGTGACGCGGATGTGCCGGGGCCGGTGCTGGGCGGCATCATCGACTTTGGACCGATGACCTTGAGCGCGGTGCCGGTCGGCGCTGTCCGGATCGTCGCGATCTTTGCCGACAAGCGAAATCCCGGGCTGCCCGACACACCCACGGTGAGAGAACAGGGCTTCAATGTTGCGCCCACCAGCTTTGGCGGCCTGTTCGCGCCGGCGGGCGTGCCCGAGGGTATCAAGGCGACGCTGGAGAAATCGTGCAAGTCGGCCAAGGCGCAGCCGAACTATCTGGCGACGGCCAAGCGCATCTTGCTGGGCACGAACCTGTATGCCGACGCCAGCGCGTTCGGCGAACGGCTTGCCAAGGACATTTCCGAGAAGAAAGAGCTGCTGAAGTCGCTGGGCTATCCGAAGTAGCGGACAGCGAAAGCTACGCCACCTCCCGCGGCGCGCGGACGTGCTGCGGCCGCGCGGTGTGCAGCTCGTTCCAGATGTGCGCGCGCATCTCGCCGAAACGAGGATCGATGCGCAGCGCGTTGCCATCGCGCGGATGGCCGAACGGAACGTCGAGCACCTCCTTGATGCGGCCGGGCCGCGCACTCATCACCGCGATGCGGTCGCCGAGCAGGATTGCCTCGTCGATCGAGTGGGTGATGAACACCATGGTCTTGCGCTCTTCCGGCCGCTCCATGAGCTGCAGCAATTCCTCCTGCAGGATTTCGCGGGTCTGCGCATCGAGCGCGGCGAACGGCTCGTCCATCAGCATGACCGACGGATTCATCGCGAGTGCGCGGACGAGGCCGACGCGTTGCTGCATGCCGCCGGAGAGCTGATACGGATAGTGCTTCTCGAATCCGGCGAGGCCCACCAGTTCGAGATAGTGCGCGACACGCTCCTTGATGACGGCGGCGGACGCGCCCGCCATTTCAAGCCCGAACGCGGCGTTGTCCTGCACCGTCTTCCACGGCAGCAGGCCGAAGTGCTGGAACACCATGGCGACGCCGTCGGGCGGCCCGTCGACCGGCGTGCCGTTCACCAGCAGCCGCCCGGTGTTGATCTCGGTGAGGCCGGCAATGCAGCGCAGCAGGGTGGTCTTGCCGCAGCCGCTCGGGCCGACGATGCACAGGATCTCGTCGCGGTTGACGTTGAGCGAGAGCTGGCAAAACGCCACCACGGTCCCGTCGAGGAAAAGTTTCGACGCATTTTCGATGGCGATGATCGGTTCGGTGGTCACGGCGTTCCTCGACTTCGGTATTGTTTTTTGCTCGTTCGGAAGACCCGTTGTCAGGGTCTCCCGTCACCTGGTTCTCGTCTTAAGCGCTCGGATTCTAGCGGCCCGCGGCATAGCCCTGCATACCGCGCGGATTGGCGGCGGCTTTGCGGCGCTTGCCGTCCTTGGACGCGAGCAGCCTTGGGCACGCGCTGTTCAATCTGAAGAACGCCGGGCCGCGATGTCCGTGGCCAGAACGAAATCGGGAAATGCTCGGAGTGCCAGGCCGGCGCGTCGATCGCCTCCTGCAGGTTCATGCCGGCGTGGACGTGGCGCAGAAAGAACTGCGTAATCCATTGATCCTGCTGGTCTCCTCCGGGCGAGCCCCAGGCGAGATAAGCGTCGCCGTCGCGCAGCGCGAGGGTCGGCGAAAGCGTTGTTCGCGGCCGCTTTCCGGGCTCGAGGGACGCGGGGTGGCCGTGTTCAAGCCAGAACATCTGTGCACGCGTGCCGAGGCAGAAGCCGAGTTCCGGAATGACCGGTGACGATTGCAGCCAGCCGCCCGACGGCGTTGCCGTCACCATGTTGCCGGCCTGGTCGACGATGTCGAAATGCACCGTGTCGCCAATGACTTCGCCCATGCGGCCGACGGTCGGCTCGCCGGCGCCCATGCCGGAGATGAGCTTCGCTCCGGGCTTCAGCTTGACGATCGAACCGAAGCCTTCGACCGAGCCCGGACGCAGTTCGAGCGAGGCTTGTTCAGCGATGAGCTTGCGGCGTTCGGCGTTGTACGCGTCGGAAAGAAGCGTGGAGAACGGAACATCGACGAAGTTCGGATCGCCGTAGAATTTCTCGCGATCGGCGTAGGCGAGCTTGGAACACTCGACCACCAGATGGATGAAATCCGGCCCCACCACATCCATGCCGTCGAGATTGAAGCCCTTGAGCACCGCCAATTGCTGTAGCAGCACAGGGCCTTGGCTCCACGGCGCCTTGCAGACCGTGTAGCGGCCGTAGTCGTAGGTGAGCGGCGCTTCGAGGCCCGCTTCCCATGTAGCCATGTCCTGCCCGGTCAGCACGCCATTGTGCGGCGAGCCGCTGACGTCCATCACCGCCTGCGTCCGGCAGAACGTGTCGATGGCCTGTGCGACAAAGCCCTGCGACCAGACCTTGCGCGCCTTCTCGATCTGCGCGATCCGGTCGCCGCCGGCGCTTTCGGCCTCTTTGAGCACGCGGGTGTAGGTCGCCGCGAGCGTCGTGTTGGTGAACAACTGCCCCGTTTCGGCGGGCTTTCCGGCGCGGAAATATATCGCCGCCGACGTCGGCCAATGGTCGCGGAACAGCTTTTCGACCGTCTTGATGGTGGCGTTGGCGCGCTCGACCAGCGGATGGCCGTGCTGCGCGTAGGAAATCGCCGGCGTCAGCACGTCGGCGAGTTTCATGGTGCCGTAGTCACGGAGCAACCGCATCCAGGTGTCGAACATGCCGGGCACGCAGGCGGCGAGCAGGCCGGTGCCGGGCACCATATCGAGGCCCTCGCGCTTGTAGTGCTCGATGGTCGCCGCGGCGGGGGCGGGGCCCTGGCCGCAGATCAACTCAGGCTTACCCTTCTTCACGTCGTAAAGCAGGACCGGCACGTCGCCGCCTGGGCCGTTGAGATGGGGCTCGACCACCTGCAGCGTGAACGCGGTGGCGACCGCGGCGTCGAAGGCGTTGCCGCCGCGCTCCAGGATGCCCATGCCCACGGCGGTGGCGATCCAATGGGTCGAGGTGACGACGCCGAACGTGCCGTCGATCTCGGGCCGGGTGGTGAACGGATTGGGATTGATATTGCCTGCCATAAGCCTCGTCCTATTTGGCGCTCTTATAGCATGCTCGCGAAACTCTAGAAGGTGCTGCTATCCGAGGCGCGCAAGCCGGGCTGCCAATAGCTGTGCTATCTTATGCCCCGAGCTGAACCGCGGGCGCGTCCGGAAAGAGTCGCAGACCCTACACTTGGAGGTTTTCATGGAAATTGCACTTTACTACGCGCCCATCACATGCGCGCTCGCCCCCTACATCACGCTGACTGAAGCCGGCGCGACGTTCGAAGCGCGGCCTCTCAATCTTCGCAAGGATCAGCACAAGTCCGCTAAATATCTGAAGATCAATCCCAAGCACAAAGTGCCGTTGCTTGTCGTTGACGGGAAGGTGTTGAGCGAAAGCACCGCGATCCAGATATGGATTGCCCGCACCTTCCCGCAGGCCCGACTGCTTCCCGCCGATCCGTGGGAGGAGTTGAAGGCGATCTCGCTGATGTCTTGGTGCTCGTCCGGCATCCATCCGTTCCTGGCGCGGACCAACTCGCCGCCCCGCGTGTGCGACTTGCCCGGGGCCGAAGAGAGCGTGAAGCGGCTGGCCAGTGAACAGCTGTTCGAGAATTACAAGATCGCCGACGAATTGCTTGCAGGCCGGGAGTATTTTTTCGACCACTTCACCGCGCCGGATGCGCACTTTTTCTGGACTTTCCGGCGGGGCGCTTCGTTCGGCCTCGACCTGTCCGGGTTCAAGAATTGCACGGCGCATTTTGCGCGCATGAACAGCCGCGCCAGCGTGCAGAAGCTGGTTGCCTACGAGAAGTCGGTGCAGGCGGAGTTCGCCCAGGCGGCCTAGCTTGCCGGGCGAGTAACTCGGGTGAGTAAAATGCACAACGCGGCCTTTCGGCCGCGTTGTTGTTTTTACGCCCCCAGATTTGCTCAGACTTACGCGGACTTCCGCTTGGGTTTCGCCTTGCTCGCCGCCGGCGCGGCCTGTTTGGTTTCCTTGGCTTCCTTCGGCTGCTTGCTCTTCCCGCCCTCGATCGGGAACTTGAACTGCGGCTGCCGGCGCAGGTCCTCCGGCTTTGTCTTGCCCTTGGCTTTTTTCGCGGGCGCTTCCTTCGCCGAGCCCTTCTCGGCCGCGACGCTGCGGCGAAGCGCATCCATCAGGTTGACCACGTTGGAGGCGGGCGCGGCTGCCTTCTGTTTCGAGACCGGCGCGCCGGCTTGCTTGCGCTTGAGCATATCGACCACTGCTTCCTCGTAGCGGTCGATGAACTGCGCGGGATCGAAATCGGATGCCTTGCTCTCAAGGATGTGCTCAGCGAGTTGCAGCATGTCCTTTGGAATTTTGGTCTCTGGAATTCCGTCGAAGTATTCCCCGGCGTTGCGCACCTCGTAGGCGTAGCGCAGCGTGGTGCCGAGCAATCCCTTCTCCCAAGGCTGCAACGCGATGACGCGCTCGCGTTTGGCGAGCACGATGCGGCCGAGCGCGACCATGTCCTTGCCGCGCATGGCCTCGCGGATGACCGCGAACGCCTCGCGGCCGACCTGGTCGTTCGGCGCGATGTAATAGGAGCTGTCCTGATAGCGCTCGTCGATCTGCGCGCGGGGAACGAAGCTGTCGATGTCGATGGTGTGGTTGCTCTCGACTTCGAGCGCCTCGATCTCCTCGTCTTCGACCTGGACGTAGACGTTCTTGTCGATCTCGTAGCCACGAATTTTGTCGGCGGATTCGACCACGTCGCGGGTCACCTCATCGACGAGCTGCTGGCGCAGGCGGTTGCCGGTCAGCTTGTTGATCTGGCGGAAAGACACCCGCTCCGAACTGGTGGTCGCGGTGAACACCGAAACCGGGCAAGCGACCAGCGACAGTTTGAGATAGCCCTTCCAGTAAGGACGAGGCGCCATGACACACTCCATACAAACGGGCGTCAGCAAACCAAAGATGGTCCCGGCGAAGAGGTTTCGTGTCGAGAGGAAAGAAAAAATTTGCCTAAAAGTTCTTGCTTTGTCTCGCAGCGGAAAGCGGCGGCACGGCGTTAACCATGTTGGTCAGGGGTTTGCGATGACCTCATCCATCCAGTCGGCGAACGCATCGAGCATGTCGCTCATGATGCCGGCGTCGGTCCGGCCGCTTCGGGCCGGGACGTGAAACGAATGGTCGGCGCCGTCAAAGAGCTTCAGCGTGGCGAGGGAGCCAAGGGCCGCGCACACGGGCTCGATCTGATCGAGCATCGCCAGCGCATCGCGCGTGCCTTGCAGGAACAGCATCGGCACGAGCACGTCGGCGAGATGCTTCGCCCGCTCGGACGATGGCTGCTTCGCTGGGTGCAGCGGAAAGCCGAGAAACGCCAGCCCGCACACTCCGGGCAGCGGCGCGGCGGCCTGTGCCTGCGATGTCATCCGCCCGCCGAACGATTTTCCGCCGGCGATCAGCGGCAGCTTCGGCATTTGCCGCGCGGCTTCGGCGATCGCGGCGCGGACCGCCGCATGCGCGAGTTTCGGCGGATCGGGCCGTTTGCTGCCGCGCTCCATGTAGAGGAACTGGTAGCGGTGCGTGGCGATCCCGCGCTCGGCGAGGCCGGTGGCAGCGGCAGCCATGAACGGATGCGTCATTCCGGCGCCGGCACCATGGGCGAGCACATAGCAGGCGCGCGCATCCGGCGCCGCCTGCAGCAGGCCGGAGACGTGTGCGCCGTCGTCCAGCGCGATCGAAACAGGCTTGGCTTGCGAAATTGTAGGCATGTTTTCCGCTGGCTGCGGGCGGGCGATTCAAGAGTTATATAGATCGCACAATCGTTCAACAGGAGCGTCCGATGTGCCGCAATATCCGCACGCTGTTCAACTTCGAGCCGCCGGCCACGGACGAAGAGATTCGCGCCTCCGCGCTGCAGTTCGTTCGCAAACTCAGCGGCTTCAACATTCCATCGAAGGCAAACGAGGACGCCTTCAACGACGCCGTCGAGGAGGTTTCCGACGCGGCGCGGCAGCTGTTGCGGTCGCTTGCAACAACCAGCCCGCCGCGCGACCGCGAGATAGAGGCAGAGAAGGCGCGTGCGCGCTCGCGCGAGCGGATCGCGCCGCGCTAGCGTCCGGTGCGCGCGAGCGAGTTCACCCAGCCGACCATCCGCGACCGGGCGTTTTCGATATCCTTCTTCGAGAAGAAATCCTCGGGCTTCACCTTTTCGATCGGATAGACCGGGCGGAGGAAGTCTTCCTCGTAGCCGAACGGCACGGTCGCATCGATGCCCATGCCGCCCTCGAAGCGCGTGTTCGACGCGGTCCATTGCTGGCCGCCCGCGGTCATGCGCTCGGCCGGCATGAAGGTCTGCCCGCGTCCGCCGGGGATCGGGTTGAGGATGTCGGTTTGCGGATTGACCCGCGTGGTCAGGCACCACATCACGTCATCCATCGAATACGGATCGACATCCTCGCTCACCGCGATGGCGAGCCGCATGCCCTGCGAGCACGACAGCACCGCCCCGAGGAAGTTGCGCTGCCAGCCTTCGTCGATCTGGTTGCGCTTCTTGACCTGGATGATGCAGCCGCCCCAATCGGTCATCGAATAGGGGATCACCACATCCTGGACGATGCCCGGCTGCAACCGGTTGCACAATTCGAAGATCGTCGCCTCACGGACAGTGGTGTCGATGTTGTGCTCGTCCAGCATATGGACGCCAAGCGCGAACACGATGGGCTTGCTCGCCGGCTTGCGCATCGTTACGGCGGTGACGTGGAAGGTCGGCGCCTTATAGGCTTTGCCCATGTAGCCCGCCCACTCCGGGTGGAAATGGTGGCGGCCCTGCACGCCGGATTCTTCAGATTCTTGCGTCTCGAACCGGCGGTCGCGCGGATTGACGTAGCCTTCCAGCACGATCTCCGCGTCAGCCAGCGCCATTGCGCTGACGGTGCGCGCTTTGACCAGGCGGATCGGCGAGCCTTGAACCGCGCCGGCGATGCCGATCTCGTCGCAGCCCTGCGGCATGATCGCATAGCCGAAGGCCGCGCCGGCCAGCAGCGTGCAGGATGGCGGCACGCCGAAGCACATGGTGATCGGGACCGGCTCATCTTCCTTGTAGTACTTGTTGACCACCTGCCACATGTGCGAGCCGGGCGAGATCTGAAACGTGCCGACGTTGCCCCAGCGGAAGTTCATCCGGTTGTAGCCAAGGTCCGATCCGCCGTCGAAATGCTCGCCGGTGACGCAGCGAATGCCCGAGCCGACCGTGTGCTCCGGCTCATAGGTCGTGTGCCGGATCGGCACCATGAATTCGTTGACGTCCTTCGGGTTCTCGATCACCACCTCCTGGCACGGCGCCACGCTCTGCATGATCTCGATCGGCTTCAGCGGATGCGAGAGCGCGTGGGCGAGCTTGCGGGTGCGATCGGTGTCATCGGTCCAGCCGAACATCTTGTTGATGACGTTCATGTCGCCGAACAGGTTGGTGAGCAGGCGGTGGTTGGGCTTGCCTTTCACCTTGTTGAACAGCATCGGGCAGCCGCCATCGAGATGCTTCTGCAGGCCGGTCAATTCCAGGTCGGGGCTGATCGGCTTGTCCGATTCGATCAGGTCACCCTCGGCTTTGAGCTTTTCCAGCACATCGCGGAGGCTCACCGGCCGCTCGACGACCTTCATCTTTTCCTTGCGGACAGCCTTTTGCATCGCGTAACGCTCCGTGGTGGCCGGTTTTTCGCTGCGCCGAACCGGCCGCGGCAAACCTGATGTGCATGCATAGATTTGTAAGTACTATTCGCATGAGCCGCATTGCTGTCAACGCGGGCGGGGTGTGCGCATGGCAATGCGGCGAAAACAGAACAACAGCGATACGCCCTCGTGCGTCCATTCGATCGATTTTTCGCTGGGCGGCAGCCTGGGCTATCTGGTGCGCGACGCCAACCGCGCGTTCCAGCGCCTGCTGGAGCGCCGCATCTCGCCGCACGGGGTGACGCGCGGGCAATGGTATTTCCTGCGGGTGCTGTGGGAGGAGGACGGCCTGTCGCAACGCGAGCTCAGCACACGGGTCGGCATGATGGAACCGACCACGGTGATCGCGCTGCGCGGGATGGAGAAGGCAGGACTGATCCGCCGGGTCCGCGCCACCGACGACCGGCGCGTCACCCGGGTGCATCTGACGCCGAAGGCGATGCGGCTTCGCGACCGCCTGCTGCAAATTTCGCAAGGCGTGAACGATCAGGGCGCCGAGGGCATCGATCAAGCCGGGTTGGCGCAGTTCCGCCGGCTCATCGCGCGGATGACGGCGAACCTCGATCGCATCGAGAGGTAAGGTCAGGCCATTCTCTCACCGGGGGCGAAGCCATAGAGCGCCGCCGGATTGTCGGCCAGGATGCCCGCGCGGGTCCGCGAATCCGGCACCCAGCGCTCCAGCAGGTCCGCAAGTTCGCCGTCGTTGGCCATGCGTTTTTTCTTCATCGCATGCGGCCAGTCGGTGCCCCAGACGAGGCGCTGTGGCGCCGTGGCGACGAGTTTGTGCGCGGCGGCATCGACATCGTCGTAGGGGACGTCGGGGGCGCCCGAGATGCGGTAGGGGCCGGTGAGCTTGATCCAGCAACGGCCGCCGTCCAGCAGCCGGAGCAAATCGGCGAAGGCGGGGCTTTCGGTCCAGGTGCGGGCGCCGCCCTTCGGGTAGCCGAGATGGCCGAGCACGACCGGAACGGGAATGTCCGCCAGTGCCTTGGCGAAGCCGGGCGCCTCGTCCACGTTGACCAGCAATTCGATATGCCAGCCGAACGGCGCGATCCGCGCGGCGACCGCGCGCAGCATGTCGACCGGGACCACGTTCTTGTTTTCGCGGCGATCCACCACGTTGAAGCGCAGCCCGCGAACGCCCGCATCGTGCAGCGTCTTGATCTGCGCCGCTGCGATCGCCGGATCGGTCACCGCGACGGCGCGAACGCCCGGGCCGAACCGCCGCATCGCGTCCAGCATCGCGGCGTTGTCCTCGCCATAGACGCTGGGCTGGACCAGCACCGCGCGTTGCACGCCAAGCGCCGTGAGCAGCTTGCGGTAGTCGTCATAGGTCGAATCCGGCGGCGTGTAGATGCGCTCGCGCGTGTAGGGAAACGTCTCCGCCGGGCCGAAGATGTGGGCGTGGGTGTCGCAGGCGAGCGGCGGAAAGGGCGAGCGCGGACCGCGCGGGTTGCGATCGGGTGCGGCGCAGAGCGGAGCGTAATCGGGAACGCTGGTTGTCATCCTGCCTACTCGATCTGTGCGCCGGACTGCTTCACCACCGCCGTCCACTTCGGAATCTCGGACTTGATGTAGGTCTCGAATTCCTTCGGCGAGTCGCCAACAATATCGACGCCGAGGTCGGTCAGCGCCTTCTGCGTGGCGGGGTCCTTCAGCGCGCTGACGGTGGCGAAGTTCAGCGTGTCGATAATTTCTTTCGGCGTTCCGGCCGGCGCCACCAGGCCGTGCCAGGTGGTCGCGTCGAATCCTTTGATGCCGAGTTCGTCGACGGTCGGCAGGTTCGGCAGCAGCGCGGTGCGTTTCGGCGTGGTCACCGCGAGCGCACGCACCTTGTCGTTCTTGATCAGTCCGATCACCGACGCGGCGGTGGCGAACATCATCTGCACGTGGCCGGCAAGCACATCGTTCAGGGCCGGCGCCGCGCCCTTGTAGGGGACGTGGACGATGTTGATCTTGGCCTCGGTCTTGAACAATTCGCCGGCGAGGTGCGCCGGCGTGCCGCGGCCCGCCGAAGCGTAGGCGAATTTGCCCGGATCGGCTTTCGCCAGCGCGATCAATTCGGCCATCGAATTGGCCGGCACGCTCGGGTGGACCACGAGAATGTTGGCCTGTGTGCCGATCAGCGAGATCGGGACGAAATCCCGCTCGGGATCGTAGCCGAGCTTCTTGTAGAGGGCGGCGTTGGTGGCGAGGATGCTGTTGTTGCCCATCAGCAGCGTGTAGCCGTCGGGCTCGGCGCGCGCGGCCTGCTCGGCGGCGATGTTGCCGCCGGAGCCGGGGCGGTTCTCGATGATAAACGGCTGATGCAAAATTTCCTGGAGCCGCTTGCCGACGATCCGCGCAAGCACGTCACTGGGACCACCCGGCGTGAAGGCGACGATGATGGTGACGGGACGCGCCGGATAATCAGCAGCGGCCGCTGCGAAGCAAAACGCTATCGCTGGAACCAAGGCAATGAAGCCAGCCGCCAACCCTTTAAGCATCAGCCTTCTCAACACGGATCCCTCCACACGCCCAATGCGACGCGCCCGTTTATAGTCTGGCGGACACGCCGCCATCGACGGCCCACGCGCTGCCGTTGACAAAACTCGCGCGCTCGGACGCCATGAACACCACGACGTTGGCGATCTCCTCCGCCGTGCCCATCCGGCCCAGCGGTATTTTCGCGACGCGAGGCTTCAGCACCTCGGCCTCGGACTGGCCCGTCTTGGCGACGGTGTCGCGGATGTTCTTGTCGTGGCGATCGGTTCGCACCGCGGTCGGCACGATGGCGTTGACCAAAATGCCGTCCTTGCCCAGTTCGTTGGCCAGCGCGACGGTGAGGTTCTGCACCGCCGCGTTGTTGATGCCGGTGGCGATGGCGCCGAGTTGCGGCGTCCAGGCGGCGCCACCGGATATGTTGACGATGCGGCCCCATTTGCGCTCGCGCATCGGCGGAACGGCATGGCGGATGCAGCGCACCGTGCCGCGCAGCTTGTTGTCGAAGGCGCGGTCCCAGTTCTCTTCGTTCATGGCGAAGAAGCTGCCCTGCACCACGTTGGTGGCGTTGTTGACCAGGACGTCGAGGCGGCCGAATTCGGCGTGCGTCGTCTTGAACAGCGCGTCCACCGCGGCGTCGTCGTTGAGGTCGGTCGGGATGCCGATCACGCGCCCATTCGATTTGCCTTGCAGCGTTGCGATTGCCTGGGCATTGCGCGCCGGGTCGAGGCTCGCCACCACGACATGCGCGCCCTCTCTCAACAGCTCGGCGGTGATGGCGTAACCGATTCCGCGATTGCCGCCGGTGACGATGGCGACGCGATCCTTGAGGCCGAGTTCCATTGACGCTGTCCTCTCAGCGTCATGTCCGGGCTTGTCCCGGCCATTCACGCCTTGCTTAGCAAAGGAAGTCAGACGTGCGCGGCATGGGGCCGGGCACGGCGAAGTGCCGCGGTCTAGCCGGTGTACTCGAGGATGTGCATGCCCGCGCCGGCGCGGTCGATGAGATAGAGCCGGCCGTGCTCGTCCGTGCCGATGTCGTTGCTATGCACCGCAGGGCGATCGCCTTCCAGCGCCGGGACGTAGCAGCCGATCTCCTTCGGATGGAATGGATCGCTGACGTTCACCGCGCGAAGCCCGGCGTTGAAGTAGGTCAGGAACACGATGTCTTTCCACGGGCCGTCCGCCGGCAGGTGCTCCAGGATATTGTGCGCGCCGTAGCGGCCAGGGCGGTTAAAGTATTTCTCACGGTCCGGCATGAAGGTTGCGACGGGGACGAGCTTGTCCTCCTTGCGGGCGTCGATCACCCACATGAACTGCGCGTCCCAGTACTTCTGCTTGGCGCGAGCCTCGTCGGTGCAGATGAGATAGGGGCGGTCGCCGAGCGGCCAGCAGGTGTGGTTGGAGCCGGGGAACGGCGGCGCCCAAGACAGGTGGCCGACCAGCTTCATGTTGCCGAGGTCCGAGCAGTCGATCACCGAAATGCCGCCGCCCCACCATGCGCAATACATGCGGTTGCCGCGGATGGTGGGCGGGCCGTGCAGCGTGCAGAGGTCATCGGGCGGATGTCCGGGCTTCTCGTCGCCGTTGCTCTCGGCGGCCTTCATCCACGGCAATCCCCACTGGCTGATGACCTCCGGCTTGGTCGGGTCCTTGATGTCGAGGGTCCAGATCACCCGGTTGTTCCAGCCCGGCGCGGCGCTGGGCAGCAACGCGAGCTTGCGCTTGTTGTCGACGCCGAAGCGGTGCGGGCCATTGCCTGGCATGTCGTAGAAGCCGATCTGCTTCGGCTCGCCTCCCTTGGATATGTCGAAGATGAACAGTCCGGTGCGGGCGTTGCGGCCGGCTTCGCCGCCCAGCCGCTCTGAATTGACGTAGAGGAAGTCGCCGTCGACCACGCGAAGCTTGTGGGAATGCACCCCAGGCGGCGAGCGGACCTCGGCGACCTTTTTGGGATTACGCGGGTCGCGGACGTCGTGGACGGTGAAGCCCTCCGGCCCGTTGAAGCTCGATCCGCCGACCGCGCCGACATAGGCGAAGCCCTTGTGGACTTCGACAATCGAGCCGCCACCCCACGCGGCGGAGGAATCGTGGCCGAGAAGTTTGAAGTTCTTGGCTTCTTCCGGAATGTGATCGGCCATCGAAAATCCTCCCCAAATCGACTTTTAGCAGCCTGTCCGGTTTTGAGCCGTACCTAAGACTATAATTCTCTGCGCCAGCGTGACGTGGATGGCACAGGAATTCGGTTCCGCCAAGTTTCCGCATCTTAGCGAGGCGCCGCAACGCCGGTGAGCCCGACTGGCGGGCGATCGCCTGTCATGCGGTTCGTGTATGCCGCTCCTGCGCGACGACAGCGGCGGGATTGCCCGTCAGCCCTTGTTCCCCGTGGAAGCCTTTGCCATGAACACGGGCGTCATTCGACGCGAGCCCGCCGGGCGCGCTTGTCATCTTCCCGAGGACCAACGATGCGAACCATTGCCCTTGAAGAACATTTTGTCAGCCCGGTTTTCGTTTCGGGGCCCGGAAAGGAATTCATGGAGCGGCTGCGCGGCTCCGGCCCGCGGGGCGCTCGCATCTGTGAAATGCTTCAGGAGGTGGGAGACGCGCGCGTCGCCGAAATGGATGGGGCCGGCATCGACATCCAGGCGCTGTCGCTCAACTCGCCCGGCGTGGAGCAGGCTGACGCGGCCGAGCAAATTGCCGTCGCCCGCGAGTCGAACGATTTTCTGGCCGAGGCGATCAAGAGGCACCCGACCCGGTTTGCGGGCTTCGCGGTGCTGCCGGTTTCGACGCCTGACAAGGCTGCCGACGAATTGGACCGGGCCATCACCAAACTCGGCTTCAAAGGCACGCTCATCAACGGCCACACGCGCGGCCGTTATCTCGACGACAAGTTCTTCTGGCCGATCTTCGAACGCGCCGTCGCGCTTAACGTGCCGGTGTATCTGCACCCGACCCTTCCGCCGAAGGCGGTCGTCGAGGCGTCCTACAGCGGCTTCTCGCCGCCGGTGGTGGCGACGCTCTCCGGCGGCGGCTGGGGTTGGCATATCGAAACCGCGGTGCATCTCATCCGCATGATTCTCGGCGGGGTGTTCGACCAATTCCCGAAGCTCCAGGTCGTGGTCGGGCATCTTGGCGAAGGAATCCCGTTCATGCTGCCGCGCATGCACCGCAACCTGCCGCCGGAAATGACCAAGCTTGCGCGGCCGATCGGCGCTTATCTGCGCGAGAACGTCCACTACACGTTCGGGGGCTTCAATTTCCCTGGAACCTTCATGAACCTTCTGCTCGAGGTGGGTGTCGATCGCATCATGTTCTCGATCGACTACCCGTATGGGTCGATGCAGGAGGCGCGCACGTTCCTCGAACATCTACCGGTCTCACCCGCGGACAAGGAACGGATCGCGCACGGCAACGCCGAGAAGCTTTATCGTTTCTAGAGTCGCGCTCGCATGCAATCAGCCGGGATTCTCAACCCGGCTGATACCGGCCGCCGATTGCCACCTTGCTGACGCCAAGGCCGGGCAATTCCCACACGCCGGCGCCGCCGGGGTTCTGGTCGGCGTTGATGTTGACGTCGATCAGATACGGTTTGTTGGCGGCGATGGCCATGCGGATGGCGTTGCCGATATCGCCGGCACGATCGACCCGCACGCCCTCGACTCCGGCCGAGCGCGCCATCGCGGCGAAGTCCGGATTGTACGGCTTGCCGGTCTCCGGATGGTGGAAGTCGGTGGCCAGCTCGCGCCCGTCCAGATAGCCGCGCTGCAGGCCGCGGATCGAAGCGTAGGCGTAGTTGTTCCACACCACCCAGACGACGGGCAGGTTGTACTCGACAGCGGTGCCGAGCACGTTCGCATGCATGAAGAACGCGCCGTCGCCGCACACTGAAACGCACGGCCGGTCGGGCGCCGCGAGTTTGGCGCCAAGCACGCCGGCGACGCCGAAACCCATGGCGCCGAAGCCCATGGTGCCGATAAACGAATCCGGCCGCCGCGGTTTGCAGAATTGCAAAAGCCAGTTGTGATGGACGCCGATGTCGCTCACCATGATCGCATCGGCGGGTAGCGCCTTGTCGATCTCGGCGGCGGCGCGCTGCGGATGGATCGGCGTCGAGTCGTCGATGAAGCCCGGCGCGATGAATCGGTTCCACTCCTGCCGCAGGCCGTCGATGGTGGCGAGCCATTTCCGCCTTCGCGACGCGATATCCTCGGTGGAAACGCTTCGCGTTTCGAGTTCGGCCAACACCTGCCGCAGGAATGTGCGGAGGTCGGCCATCAGCCCGAGCGCCACCGGGTAGTTGCGCCCGATCTCGTCCGGATCGATGTCTACATGGATCAGTTGGGTCGGCGGGATGGTGAACGAGTAGCCGGGGATCCACGAGCTTGAGGTGCGGTCGTCGAACCGCGCGCCAAGCGACAACAGGACATCGGCCTGCCGGGTTGCGCCGTTCGCCTGCAGTGCACCGCCGCGCGACACGAGCCCGAGCGACAGCGGATGATACGTGTCGATGGCGCCGATGCCGTTCATCGAATGCCCGACCGGAATTTGCAGCTTCTCGGCGAGCGCCAGCATTTCGGCGGTTGCGCCGGCCAGCTTCACCGCCTGACCGGCGAGGATCACCGGCCGCTCGGCCTGGAGCAGCATATCGACGGCCTTCTTCACGCCGTCGGGGTCCGCGCCGCAGCGCGACGAGATGTTGGCGCTCCATTCCTCGGGCTTTGGCGTCTCCTCCGCCGCCGACTCTAGAAACACGTCGAACGGCACGTCGAGAACAACGGGGCCGGGCCGTCCCGTCACCATGGTCTTCCACGCCTGCCGCACCGCTTGCGGGACCTGCTCGCCACGGGTCGGCTGGAACACGCGCTTGCAAATGCTGCGCACCGCAGACGGAAAATCGGCTCCGCCTTGCCGGTACATTTCCTGAAACGCGCCGCGGTTGAACTGTGAGGTCGGGACGTTGCCGGTGACGGCCAGGAACGGTACGGAATCCAGATAGGCGCCGGCGAGCGCGATCGGCAGGTTCATCGAGCCCGGGCCGCACGACGTGAATGTCGCGACCGGATTGCCCTTCACCCGGTAGTAGGCGTCGGCCATGAAGCCGCAGACGCTTTCGTGGTGCACCGAGATGGTCTTGATGTCGTCCTGGCGCTCATGCAGGGCGTCGATGAACTGGATGTTGCCGTGGCCGCACAGGCCGAAGGCATAGGGGACCTTTTCGCGGATCAGGTAGTCGACGATGACCTGAGCGCCGTTGAGTTTGTTGTCGGACGAGCGTTTGAGCATCAGTTCTCTTTCACTTCACCAGCTTCAGCGCACGATCGTAATAGGACAGGTCGAGATACTTGCCGGGATCGGGGGGCGGTCCACCCTCGATCTCCTGACGCAACGCCAGAACGTTGTTGAAGCCTTCGGCGCTGAGTTTGGCGTCGGGATTGAAGCCGAAGCCCGGCTCGATCATCAAGTCGTAGCTCCGTTCGGCGAGCGAACGCGAGAGTTTGCGCTTGTCCATCAGCAGCGCGATGGCCTCGGCGCGGTTCGATTTGTTCAGCACCCAGCGCAGCGATTCGATATAGCCGGCGATGTAATTCTCTAGCGTTTCGCCGTTCGCCTTGGCCCAGGCGCGCAACACGAAGGCGCCGCCGGCCTGATAGGGCCCAAGCATGTCCACGGTGCGGCCCATGCTCTTGAGCCCGGCCTCGATGGTCTGTGCCGAGAACGGCAGGTTCATGATCGCGGCGGCGTTGTCGCCGCCTTCGAGCATGGCCTTGAGGCGAAATGGCCCGGCGCCGACCGCGTTGATCCGGTAGTCGACGCCGTCCTTGAGGCCGTTCTTGAGCAGGATCTTTTTCGCCTGCAGCGCGTAGGCGGTGTTGGGCGCGTCGGTGACCAGGGCCTTGCCGCGGATGTCGGCAAAGGAGTTGATGTTCTTGCCGACGATGAACTCGTTGGTGCCGCCGTCGCCGCCGCTGACGATCACCACGTCCACCTTCGCCATCTCGATCATGGCGATGGCGTTATCGACCGCGGAATGCACCACCTCGAATTTGCCGCTGGCGAGACCCTCGCGCTGGGCGCTGGAACTTTCGGTGAATTCGAACTCCAGCTTGATGCCGTGCCGGGCAAAAAAGCCCTTTTCGACGCCGACGAAGAACGGCAGCGACCGCGCGGTCGGGAAGGTGTTGACGCGAACCAGCGTCTCGGCGGCGGTGGCTGAACCGGCCGCCAGGACGAGTGCGGCGGCTGTGGTGATGCGCATGATTTTCACGGTTTGGGCTCTTGGATAGCGGGCGGGACCGTTTAGAGATAAGAGTGGGCGGGCGCCCGCTGGTTCATACAGCCTATCAGGCCGGAGTGCGGAGATCGAGAATGCGACTGGGCTACTTCACGATGCCGGTACATTCGATAAACCGGAATTGGGCGGAGACGCTTCAGGAGGACCGGGAGGCCATCATTCTGGCCGACAAGCTCGGCTTTTATGACGCCTTCATGGGCGAGCACCTGACCGACAGGGCCGAGAACATCACCAACAGCATGATCTTCAACGCCTCGGTGATCTCCGACACCAAGACCATCAAGCTCGCCACCGGCACCACCAACCTCTCGCACATGCATCCCGTACTGGTCGCCCAGCACGCGGCGATGTTCGATCATCTGTCCAAGGGCCGCTTCATTTTCGGTGTGAGCCCCGGCGCGCTGACCTCGGACGCCGAGGCGCTCGGCATCCTGGAGCAGGATCGCAACAAGATGTTTGCCGAGGCGATCGACGTGATCCTGGCGATCTGGGAGCGCGATCCGCCCTACGACATCGACTTCCCGGACAACCGCTACAAGGTTTCCACCTCGCGCACCCAGGCGCTCGACATCGGCGTGGGCTTCCTCGGCAAGCCGTACCAGAATCCGCGGCCGGAGATCGTCGGTACGGTGGTGGCGCCGTTCTCGCCCGGCGTGGTGCTGATGGGCAAGCGCGACTTTCACCCGCTGTCGGCCAACTTCCTGCTGTCGAAGCATCTCAAATCGCACTGGGAGAACTACTGCAAGGGCAAGGCAGAGGTCGGCGTGACGCCGGACGTCAACGACTGGCGCGTCGCGCGCAACATTTTCGTCGCCGATGACGACAAGACGGCGGAACACTATGCCCGCAGCGGCGCGAACAGCCCGTATGCGTTCTACTGGTCGCAGATGCTCTACAAGATGCGGCGCGGCAAGCGGCTCTACGTGTTCAAAAGCTACAAGGACCAGCCGGACGAGGAGATCACGCAGGATCACGTGATGGACAATTGCGTGA
>JAPLPD010000172.1:0-23379 GCA_026400395.1 Alphaproteobacteria bacterium
AACGCACGACGCCCGCCCGTTCGCGCTCCGACGCGCTCATCGTCAGTAATCCCCTGTCCATCAATGCCCCGTCGAATCAAACTCGAAAAGGGGACATTCTCACTTTGCACAAAGGGGACATTCTCATTGTGCGCTAACACTTCAAGGTAGGACTGGACAACGGGCGGTTAGGGCTATAATTCCTAGCGCGGGATAATAGTCTTAACCCGGAGTTTCGGAGACCGGGATGGCAAGCGCACCTCTCACACACAATCAGATTTGGACCGCCCTTGACCGCCTCGCCGCTCGCGCGAAGCTGTCGCCGTCGGGCTTGGCCAAGCGGTCTGGTCTCGACCCGACCACCTTCAACAAGTCCAAGCGGATCACGCCGGACGGGCGCGCCCGCTGGCCCTCGACCGAGTCGATCGCCAAGGCGCTCGCCGCGACCAGCGTCAGCGTCGAGTCGTTCGTCTCGCTGATCGGCGAATCGAACGGCGCCGCCCAGGCCGTTCCGCTGATCGGCTTCGCCGAGGCCGGCGCCGGCGGCTATTTCGACGATGGTGGCTTTCCTGTCGGTAAAGGCTGGGACGAGATCGCGTTTCCCGCCGTCACCGACGAACACGCCTACGCATTGGAAATCTCTGGCGAATCGATGATTCCGGCCTATCGCGATGGCGACGTGATCATCGTTTCGCCCGCCGCCCCGGTGCGGCGCGGCGACCGTGTCGTGGTCAAGACCAAGAACGGCGAGGTGATGGTCAAGGAACTCAAGCGACAGACCGCCAAGCAGGTGGAATTGAAGTCGCTCAACGCCGACCACCCGGAGCGAACCCTGTCGCTCGAAGATGTGGTGTGGATCGCACGCATCGTTTGGGCAAGCCAATAGCTTTATCTGCTGTATAGTCGGCAACTCAATTCATTCGGGGAGCTGCCCATGTCTGCCATTCTTTCTTCATCATGCACCTGCTGCGGCGACATGCTGCGCGGAGCATTCAGCCGCCGCCATTTCATCCAGGGCGCTGCCGCGTTCGGAGCGGCGATGGCGCTCGCACCGACCATGACGCTGGCCGCGGAAGGCCACTATGAGGCCATGGTCCTTGGCTGCATCGATCCCCGCCTGCAGCAGCCGGTACACCGCTACACCGTGCACCGTGGCCTGACCGGAAAATTCAGCCAGTTCGTCATTGCCGGCGCTGCTGTCGGTGTGGTCGCCGAGCCCTTCAAGGATTGGCGTAAGGCATTCTGGGACAACCTCGCAACGTCGATCCAACTGCATCACATCAAGAGAGTGATTGCGATCGACCACCGCGACTGCGGAGCGGCGAAGATCGCCTATGGCGCCGAGAAGGTGACCGACCGGAAAATCGAAACCGAAACCCATCGCACCGCGATGGCCGATTTCCGCAAGCAGGTGTCCGAGCGCCATCCGGATTTGAAGATCGAGACCGGGCTGATGTCGCTCAACGGCCGGATCGAGATGTTCGCGTAGCGAACGGTTACGCACCCTGCCACATTAGAAGTCCGCCGCGGATCAGGTACACCACCGCGATGGTGAAGATGATCCCGCGCGTCCATTGCCGAAAGCCGTGGTCGCTCATGCGCTCGACCACGAACGGCGCCGCGATCGCGCCGAGCAGCGCCAGCACGATCCCCGGCCCCCAGACAATGAACTGCAGTTCGCCAACGCCGGCCATCGAGCCGAAATAGGCCGCGCGAAGCACGTGACTGAATGTCTGGGTGATCGCCTTGGTCGCATTGGTGGTCTTGCGGTCGAGCCCGCTCTTGTTGAAAAAAATGTCAAGGAAGAGTCCGCCGACGCCCGCCATGAACTGAATGATGGTCGTGAAGATGCCGGTGATGAACGGCACACCGCGCCATTCGATGTTCGGCCGCATCGATTCAGGAAGCGCCTCCACCGTGAATGGCATCAAGCCGAGCAGCAGATACACCACCGCCTTGTCGGGCACGTAGGCAATGCTGCGCATCACGATGAAGGCGAGAACAGAACCGGCCAGATACCAGTAGAAAATAGGCCACAGCACGTAGCTTCGCCAATGCAGCGCGCGCCAGCCGTTGGCCGTGATTTGCAGGATCGAAAACAGAACCATCGCGGTGGCGACGTCGAAATAAACCAGCAGCACACCGAGCAGGACCATGCCGCCGGCCATGCCGAACACCCCGGAAATGAACGAGCCTAGTACGATGGTGGCGCCGATCAGGGCCAAGGAAGTGGCGGTCATGGACTGCTAGGCCGACCGCGCGAGCGCGCCATCAATCATATCGACGGTGTTCTTTACCCCGTAAACCGCGACGAATGAACCGAACCGCGGGCCTTTCTCCTGGCCGAGCAGCACCTGGTAGAGCATGTTGAACCAGTCGAGCGAGACGCCCGGCTTGCCGTCCTTCGCCTTCTTTTTCTCGTCGAGGAACGGCGGACGACGGCCGACATCGTAGAGCACGTCCTGAATCAGTTCGGCCGTTGCGTCGGGCGCTAGATTAGACAGCGCGTCGCGCAAATCGAGCAGCGCCTTCCGTTCGCTTTCGGCCGGCTGGCGGAATTTCTTTTCCGGCAGCACGAAGTCACGGAAATAGTGGATGGCGTATTCGACTGCCTCGTTGAGCTTCGGATGCGTTTGCGCCGTCACGCCGGGGCGGTAGCGGCCGATGAAGCCCCACAACGTCTCCGCGTTCTCCGCGTTGGAGGTTGAAACCAGCGTCAGCAGCATCGCGAACGAAATCGGCATGTCCGCCACCGGCGGATTGCCGGCATGGATGTGCCAGACCGGGTTGGACAGCCGCTGCTTGCCGTCCTGCCGCGCGTAGCCGTCGAGGAATTGCTGATAATCGTCGACGTGGCGCGGGATCACATCGAAATACAAACGCTTCGCCGACTTCGGCTCGCGATACATGAACAACGACAGGCTTTCTGGGCTGGCATAGCGCAGCCATTCGTCGATGGTGAGCCCGTTGCCCTTCGACTTGGAGATCTTCTGGCCCTTCTCGTCGAGGAAGAGTTCGTAGTTGAATCCCTCCGGCGGCGCTGAGCCGAGGGCGCGGCAAATCTCGCCGCTGAGCTTCACCGAGTCGATCAGATCCTTTCCGGCCATCTCGTAGTCGATGCCGAGCGCGACCCAGCGCATCGCCCAATCGGGCTTCCATTGCAGCTTGCAGCGTCCGCCGGTGACCGGCACGGTGAACCGCTCCTGCGTCTCCGGCTCCTCATAGGTGATCATGCCGCGCTTGGCGTCATGCGACAGCACCGGCACCTGAAGCACCACGCCCGACTTCGGATCGATCGGCAGGAACGGCGAATAGGTCTGCGCCCTCTCCTCGCGAAGCGACGGCAGCATGATTCTCATCACCGCGTCGAATCGCTCCAGCACCTTGAGCAGCGTCGCGTCGAACAGGCCGGACTTGTAGCACTCCGTCGACGACATGAACTCGTATTCGAAACCGAACGTGTCGAGGAAGGCGCGCAGCCGCGCATTGTTGTGCTCGCCGAACGACGGGTGCGTGCCGAACGGGTCCGGCACCCTGGTCAGCGGCTTGCCGAGATGCAGCGTCAGCATCTCCTTGTTCGGCACGTTGTCCGGCACCTTGCGGAGGCCGTCCATATCGTCGGAGAAGGCGATCAGCCGCGTCTTGATCTTGTCGTCGGTGAGCACACGAAAGGCATGACGCACCATCGTCGTGCGGGCCACCTCGCCGAATGTGCCGATATGCGGCAGGCCGGAGGGGCCGTACCCGGTCTCGAAGATCACCTCGTCCTTCGGCGTCTTTTTCAGACGGGCGACGATCTTGCGCGCTTCCTCGAAAGGCCAGGCGTTCGATTGCTCGGCCAACTCGCGCAGCGAGGCGGCGGTTTCGGTGACGGACATCATGCTCTCCGGGCGGTCTTTCATAAGAACCGCGTCCCATTGCGTCAATCGCGGCCGCTTCGTTCAGAACGGGCTGATCGGGAAATAGCGGAGCCACAGATCGCTGAAACGGCCCTTTTCCCACAAGCGGAACAGCGCCCAGTTGAACGCCTGCCGAAGCGTGTCGTTGCCACGCTTCACAGCGATACCGACCCCCTCGCCGAAGTAGCGACTCTCGATAAACGGCCCGCCGCGAAACACGCAGCAATTCTGCGAGTCGGTTCCGTTGAGCCAGAAGGCCAGCGCAATTCCATCGCCAAACAGCAGATCGACCTCGCCTTTGCGCAACGCCTCGCGGGCCAGTTCCGGCGACTCGTAACCGCGCACGTCCACCTCGGTGAACAGGGCCTTGAGAAACGCCTCGTGCGCGGTGCCGGCGACCACCGCCACCTTCTTGCCCTCGACTTGCTCCGGCCGCACGTCGTTGACCGGAACGTCGCGGCGCGTCACGAAACGGGCCGGCGTGCGGTAATAAGGGTCGCTGAAATCGGCGAGCTTGCGGGCCTCCGGCGTGACCGCGATCGAGGCCATCACGGCATCGCCGCGGTTTTCGGTTAGCGACGGCAGCAAAGTGTCGAACCGCCGCATCTGAACGGTACAGGCGATTTTCAGCTCTTCGCAGATCATCCGCCCGAGATCGACATTGAGACCCGCCGGATTGCCGTCGGGACCGGAGTAGTTGAACGGCGGATAATCGATTTCGGTGATGAAGCGGATCAGGGTGATACGGGACGTATCCGGACGCTCCGGCCGCCGCCGCGGGTCCCAAAATCCTGGAATGCCAACCGAGCCCGCGCTTACGCCTGCGGAGGGCTGAGAACCGCCCGCCGATGGCTGGGCCAAAGCCGGGCTCAAAGCAACGCCGAACAGCATGGCCACCACGGCATGGGCCGCCAATAGGGTCCGGAACAGGCTTTTCGCGCGGCTTTTCATCGTTATGATCAGGCTCGTCAGGGGCACCGGAAGGCGTCGCGGCCACCGCTTATAGACGAAACGATTGGGCTGTTCAGCGGCAGTTTCCGGGTGGGGGCGGAATGGCGTACCGGCGTGCGGCCGGCGCGGTCCTCGACCGTGCCGAGAGGGAGAAGTGGAACGCGCCTGCCGCGATTCCGTCGCTCGTCCCGGTTTCGCCGCATGAACTCGCCCCCCATCCCGCGGTACGACACTTTTCCCGTTGCCCCGAAATCGACTGCGTCCGCCATCTGATCGCGGCGGACATTGTTGGTTTGGCCGAATCGCGCGCCGAGGTCACAGGCGTGGGAGCCGACCGCGTCCTGATCGCCATGGGCGCCGTCGGCGAAGAGACATATGCGGCCGCGCTCGCCGCGTCCCTCGGTATTCCCTTCGAACCCCTGTTCAACACGCCGCGCCACCAATGCGAGTTGCCGGACGAACGGCTCAGCGAAGCAGCGAATACTGGAATGCTGCCGGTTCGGGACCACAACGGCTTCGGGATTGTCGTCGCGCCGCATCTGGTCGACAGCCGCCATCTTGTGCAGCTCGCCAACTCCGGCGCCGACATGGCGCGCACCCTGCGCATCACCAGCAAAGCACGGCTGTATGATTTCGTGGGCCGCCACAGCGCACAAGAGATCGAAAAGCGCGCGGTCGACGACCTCCGGACACGACACCCCGAACTGTCGGCCGGCGTTCGGCGGTTTTCGCGAACGCGGATTCTGACTTGTATTGCCTTGGCTGGACTCACAGCCATCGCGGCCCCCGACGCGGCCATGATGGCGGTCGAGGTTTTTCTCGTCGCGGTCTTTCTCGCCTGGACCGGCCTGCGCGTGTTCGGCCTTCTGAGCGAGCGCCTTGTCCGCCGGAAGCCACGGACATTTTCCGATGCCGAATTGCCGATGTATTCGATCATCGTCGCGCTGTATCGCGAAGCCGCGGCGGTGCCCGGCCTCGTCAACGCGCTTCGGGCCTTCGACTACCCCGCCGAGAAGCTCGACATAAAGCTCGTGCTGGAGGCGGACGATTTAGCGACGCGCGACGCGGTCAACCTGCTGCAACTTGGCCCGCCGTTCGAGGTCCATCTCGCGCCCGAGAGAGGGCCTCGCACCAAACCCAAGGCGCTCAACGCCGCATTGCCGTTCGTCCGTGGCGCGTTCGTCGCGGTGTTCGACGCCGAGGATCGGCCGGAGCCCGATCAGCTTCGCATGGCCCTGGAGGCTTTCGTCGCCGAGGACGATCGGCTTGCCTGCGTGCAGGCCCGGCTGACCATCGACAACACCGCGGACTCCTGGCTCACCGGGTTGTTCACAGCGGAATACGCCGGCCTGTTCGATGTTTTCCTTCCAGGGCTCGCCGCACGGAAACTGCCGCTTCCGCTCGGCGGTTCATCGAACCATTTTCGCACGGATGTGTTGCGGCGGGTCGGGGCATGGGACCCCTACAACATGACCGAGGACGCCGACCTCGGCATGCGGCTGGTCCGCTTCGGCTACCGCACCGCGGTGATCCGCTCGACGACCTACGAAGAGGCCCCCGCCCATTTCGGCCCCTGGCTCCGCCAGCGAACACGCTGGTTCAAGGGCTGGATGCAGACGTGGCTTGTACACATGCGCTCGCCCGCGCGGATGGCCAGCGAACTGGGCGTCACCGGCTTCCTGGTGTTCCAGCTTCTGGTCGGCGGGAGCGTGCTGGCCGCGCTGATTCACGCGCCATTCGCCGCGAGAATTGCCTTCAACATGATGACTTCTTCGCCCGACGACACGATGTTCTCGGCTCTTCCAGTCGTGGAGGTCACCGCGCTCGCGGCCGGTTACGGAATCTCGGTCGCGCTCGGGCTGATCGGCCTGGCGCGCCGGAACCTGCTCGGCTCCGCCTGGGTGCTGATTCTGGTGCCGGTCTATTGGCTGCTGCTGTCGCTGGCCGCATGGCGGGCGCTGGTGCAGCTTCTCCGCGATCCCTACCGCTGGGAAAAGACCGAACACGGCCTCGCGCGTACGTCGCGCCGCGTGGCGGTCAGAAATACCGCTTGAGATCGGCCGCCGCCTCTTCGGGACGCCGCTTCATGTTGAACGGTGCGACGAAACGGCCGTCCTTGCCCATCAGATAAACGATTGCGGTGTGGTCCATGGTGTAGCCGCCGCCGTCGGTCGGCACCTTCTTGGCGTAAACGCGAAACGACTTTACCGCGGCCGCGATGGCGGCGGCGTCGCCAGTGGCGCCGACGATGCGCGGATCGAAGCTCGCCAGATAATCCTTGAGCACGGCCGGCGTGTCGCGTTCCGGATCGACGGTCACAAACATCGCGCCGACGTTTTTGTTGTTTGGGCCAAGCGAGCGAAAAATCTCGGAGACCTCAAACAGCGTGGTCGGGCACACATCCGGACAATGGGTGAAGCCGAAAAACACCAGGAACGGCCGCCCCTTGAAGTCCGCGTCCGTGATGGGCTTGGCGTTTTGATCGACCAGATTGAACGGGCCCCCGACCGCCGACGGCATGGTGATGGGCGACGGGCTTCGGCCGGTGACCAGGAAAATCACCGCGGAGAACAGCACGAGGCCAGCGACGAAAGCGCCGAGCGCCAGCAGCAGCCGTGCGGTGCGCGCGCTCATTGTCGCGTTCTCATGGTTGAGCGACCGCGGCTAACCGAAACACGCAACAAGGCCCGAGCGGATCGTCTCGAAGAACACGGCGGTTCCGTAGCTCGCCCAAAGCGCGACGGTCCCGGCAAGGAGCAGCCCCACCGCTCCGGCCACGACCAGAAGCGGGCCACGGCCCGGCCCGGACGCGCTCATCGTGGAAACGTCTTCGGTCATATTTTCGGACGCTCCTGCAAGGCTTCCCTGAAATATGCGCTATCGCGGGAAACGGCAACCGCGTCACCCTATTTTGATCGGCCGCCGCCAGCGCAGGTCAGTCCATCGCAGGCCATAGGGCTCGATTCTAGCGCGCTTTGCGGGGCTCGGAGAGCCAGGCCAGCGCCCCGTGCGCCGCGGCCACGCCGGTGGAGAACGACGCCTGCAGCAGGTAACCGCCGGTCGGCGCCTCCCAGTCGAGCATTTCGCCGGCGGCAAACACGCCGGGCCGCTGCCGCAACATGAACGTCCCGTCGATGGCGTCGAAGGCGATACCGCCCGCAGTGGAGATGGCGCGCTCCAGTGAAGCGGTTCCAACGAGCCGCACCGGGACCGCATCGATCAGTACGGCCAGGCCGTCAGCATCCAATTCGGAAAATCGCTCCGGCGTTGCCGCGATCGCCTCGTGCAGCAGGCCGATGGCCGGCGGCGACAGGTTGACCGCCTTGCGCAGGAACGTCGACAGCGACTGCTTGTGGCGCGGCGCGTCGAGGCGCTTTTGCAGTTCGGCCACGGACAGATCGGGGCGAAGCGCGATGTGCAGCACCGCCTCGCCGGTTTCCGCGATGGCCTCACGCAGCGGCGCCGACAGCGCGTAGATGCCGCCGCCTTCGAGTCCATGCCGGGTGACGATGGCCTCGCCGCGCACCGAGCGGCCGCCGAACGAAAGCCCGATCCGCTTCAACGGCTGGCCCTCGAAGCGATCGCGAAACACATCGGACCACGCCACGACGAACCCGCAATTGGCCGGCCGCAGCGGCGCGACGGCGACGCCCGCCTCGCGCAGCACATCCACCCAGCCGCCGTCGGCACCAAGCCGCGGCCAGCTAGCGCCGCCGAGCGCCAGCACGACGGCATCGGCGCTGACGCTCACGCGGCCTTCGGCGGTGTCGAACGACAGCCCGCCCTGCCCGTCCCAGCCAAGCCATCGATGGCGCAGCTTGAATTGCACGCCGGCGCCGTCGAGCCGCCGCAGCCAGGCGCGCAGCAGCGGCGAGGTCTTGAACGCCTTCGGAAACACGCGGCCGCTCGATCCGACAAACGTGTCCTGACTGAGCCCCTCGCACCAGGCCCGCACGGCGTCCGGCGGAAACGCCTCGATGGCGGCGCGCATATGCGGAGCCGCCGCGCCGTAGCGTGCGAGGAAGCCCGGCAGTTCCTCGCTGTGGGTGAGATTGAGTCCGCCACGGCCCGCCAGCAGGAATTTTCGGCCGGCAGACGGCATTCGGTCATAGACGGTGACGCGCGCGCCTCCTTTCGCAAGCACCTCGGCCGCCATCAGGCCCGCGGGGCCCGCGCCGATGACGGCGATCTGGGAATCGGTCATGCCGGACTATGACTCAAGCGCCGCCGCGGAAGCAGGAATATCCCCACGGGGTGCATTTCATCGGCAAGTGGTAGTGCTGCTCGGGGTCATCGACGCCGAAATCGAAGGTCACCACATCGAGGAACGTCACCAGCGGGAGTTCGGCCTGAGCATCCTTGTAGTACTGGCCGATCTGAAACACCGCACGATAGCGGCCCTCGGGAAACGGCTTCATCAGCCCCGGACTTTCGAGCAATCCACTGCGGCCGATCCGGCCTTGCGCGATGGGTGTCTGTGCGCCGCTGGCGTCGAGCGAATAAAGCGCGACACTCATGCCTTCGCAGAGCAGCCCGCGCGCCACGTCCACAACATGAATCGATATGCCCGGCACAGGTGAATCCTAACGCATGATCTTGTCCGAAAACAGGCTCCCGCGATTCGGGATCGTGCTTTCAGCGCATCTGCCGCGTGAAGCCGGCGAACCGCTCGGCGATGAGCATCAGCGCCAGGGTGAATATCACGATCAGGCCAGAGGCCGCCGCGGTGCGAACGTCGAGATTGGTGTCGATCTGCTGCCACAGGTGGATCGGCAGCACCTCGTTGCGCTCGTCGGCAAGGAACAGCGACACCGGCACATTGACGAACGACGCCATGAAGGCGAGAAATGCTCCGGAGCCCAGGCCCGGCGCGATCAGCGGCAGCGTGACACGGCGGAATGTCATCCATTGGCTGCCGCCAAGGCTGTGCGAAGCGTCGAGCAACGCCGGATCGAGTTGCGACAGCGCGGCGACGGTCGTGCGCAGGATGAACGGGACGCAAACGATGACGTGGCCGAGGATGAGCAGCGGGATGCTCGGCGAGAGGCCGAGCTTGTTGATGTAGACCAGCGCGGCAAAGCCGAACGCCAGCGCCGGCAGCAGCAGCGGCGACATGAACAGCAGGTCGCAGCCGCGGACCCATTTCGAGCGGCTGCGGGCAATGGCGATCGACGCCGCCGTTCCGAGCACCACGGAAATGATCGTGGTCCAGAACGCGATGATCAGGCTGTTCCAGGCGGCGCGCTGCATCTGGTCAGCGTCGAGCAGCGCGTAATACCAGCGCAGCGACAGGCCGGTCGGCGGGAAGCGCAGCGACTCCGACGAGGTCAGCGACGTGATCAGCACGATGATCGTCGGCGCGACCAGGAACACCATCGCAAACACGGTGAGCGTGTTGAACACGATCCGCAGCTACGTCGCCTCCCAGTCGATTGGGTGTCGAGGCGCGGGCATAGGTCTCGCTCTTTCGTCCAAGCACGCCGAGGAGGCCGACGATGATGAGGACAGCGATCATGAAAACGACGGAAATCGCTGCCGCGAACGGCCAATTGTTTGCTCCCACCGCCTGCTGATAAATGTGCAGCGGCATGTAGATCAGCCGCGCGCCGCCGATCAGCGTCTGGGTCACGAAGGCCGTGATGCACGCGGTGAAGGTCAGGATGCAGCCGGCGATCACGCCGGGCAACGACAATGGAATCGTTATCCGCCACAGCGTCTTCCATTCGCCGGCGCCGAGGACGCGCGAGGCATCGGACAGATTCTGGTCGATTTTCGTCATCACGGTCATGATCGGCAGCACCATCAGCGGCATCTGCACCTGCGCCAGCACCATCACAACACCGAACTCGGTGTAGAGAAGTTTCAGCGGCTCGCTCGCGCCGAGGCCCAGCCAGATCTGGTTGATGACGCCCTGGCGGCCGAGAATGACGATCCAAGCGAAGGTGCGCACGATCGGATAGCCGAAGGCAAGGCACACCAGCGTCGCCTTGACGCCGAGCAGCAGCGTCTCCCACAGGATCGTGTAGTTGAACGAGTCGGTGAAGAACTTGAGGTAATTGCCGAACGTCCAGGTCCGCATCGCCGCCTCGCCATGCAGCGACAGCACGATGAGGATGACCAAAGGCGCGACAAAGAACGCGACGAACAACGCCGCGAGCGGAAGCACCAGCCGGGATTCGGAGACCTTCACGGTTCGCTACGCCTTGATCTCGCGATTGAACCGCTCGATCAGCGCGCCGCGCTGCGGGTTGAGCTTCTCCCAGTCGAAGCCGCGGACCTTGGCGAGATCGTCCTGGGTCTTGGCAAGCGACTTGGTGATGGCGCCTTCGAGCTTCACCTTCGAGCTGGTCGGGATCACGTCGTAAGGCGGCAGCAGCATCTTGGCCTGTATTTCGGGTTCGAGATGCAGATCGATGTATTTCACCGCCAGGTCCGGCTCCTGGGCGTTGGCGACCAGATGGAGGCTGGTTTCCCAGCCGGCCGCGCCGGTTTCGGGAATGGCGAATTCAACCGGCACATCCTTGGCCTTCAAGGTCTGCACGAAATTGAAGTTGTACGGCGCGATATCGATCTGCTCCTGCTGCCACAGCGTGGCGAAAGCGCCGAGATTGGCGCCGATCGCGCCCACATTCGGCAGCAGCGACTTCAGCGCCTTGAAGGCCGGCTCAAAGTCAGTTTCGCTGCCGCCTTCGACCCGATTGAGCTCGGCAAGGAAGGCTATACCGAGCTGGCTGTTGAGCGCGGTCAGGCCGACGCGGCCTTTGTATTTCGGATCCCACAGATCCTTCCAGCTCTTCGGCGGCGTGGTGATTTTCTTCGGGTTGTAGCCGATACCGATCACCTGCATCGTGATCTTCGGGCCCCACTTGTCCTGGAATTTCGGAATCAGGCCCGCGAAATTCGGCGACTTCGCCGCCGGATATTCGACAATCAGCCCTTCCTTCACCGCGTCAAGAACCTGGGGCGTGTCGAAGAACGCGACATCGAACGGCGGCTTGTTGCCCTTTGCAGCGGTCAGGCGCGCGACCTGATCGGTGCCGAGCACGATCGACTGGGTCACCGTGGCTCCTGTCGCACTCTTGAAGGCAGGCGTGATGATGTTGCGGTCGGCCTCGTTCCAGGTCCCGGGAAAAGTCGCGGCCACCAGCGTTTTCGATTGCGCGCGCACGATCGCCGGCATCGCGAGGCTGGCGCCGAACGCCGCCGCACCGCCGATCATTGTCCTGCGGTCAAAACGATTTGTCATGGGTCGCTCCCTTCATGGTGCCGGAAAGACATTACAGGCGTCCGGCGAGGTCGGCGCGACATGCACCCGTTCGCCTGCCTGCCGCATGGTGACCTGAGACTCCCGCGGCTCACTGAGCTTGAGCGACACGCCGGGCGATATTTCCACTTCATAGATGACATGGGCGCCGAGCGGCATGACCGCCTTGACCGTGCCGGCCAATCCGCCGGACGGCACGACGTGCAACTGCTCAGGGCGGATCGAGACCGCGACCTTGCTGCCGTTGATGAATCCCGGTTTCAACGGCACATCCAGCCCCAACCCGCCGGGCAGTGTGACGCGCGCCGTGGCGCCGGCGTTGCTGAACTCACCGGCAAACACATTGGTGGTGCCGACAAATTCGTTGACGAACAAAGTCTTTGGCGTGTCGTAGATTTCAGTCGGCGTGGCAACCTGCTCGATCAAACCGCGCGACATCACGGCGATGCGGTCGGCCATCGACAGCGCCTCCTCCTGGTCATGGGTAACCAGGATAGTGGTGACGCCGGATTCGCGGACCAGCCGCTTCACCTCGATTTGCATGTCCAGCCGCAGATTTTTGTCGAGTGCGCCAAATGGCTCGTCGAGCAGCAGCACCTTGGGGTCGATGGCAAGGCAGCGTGCCAGCGCGATGCGCTGCTGCTGGCCGCCGGACAATTGCCGAGGCTTGCGCTGCGCGAATTCGCTCATGTGGACCAGCGCCAGCATCTCGACGACGCGGGGCGCGATCTTTTCGCGCGGCCATTTGTGGGCTTGCAAGCCATAGGCGACGTTGTCGGCGACGGTCATATGAGGAAACAGCGCGTAGTTCTGGAACACGATCCCAACACCGCGCTGGCTTGGCGTCAGATGATCGACCGGTTCGCCATCGAACAGCACGCGGCCTTCGGACTGCCGGATAAAGCCGGACATGATCCGCAGCAGCGTCGATTTTCCGCAGCCGGAGGGGCCGAGCAGCGCCACCAGTTCGCCGCCGGCGACATCGAGATTGATATCGCTGACGGCGACGAAGTCGTTGAAGCGCTAGGTGATATTGTCGAGGGTCAGCCGGTGGCCGCGATTCATCGCCATGGTAAGCACGCAACCTACGATCCAACCGGCCAGGGATGATCGCTTCGATACACACCGCCGTCAATGTGGATTATTCCGTTTCGAGAGGGAATAAAGCCACCCCTAGGGGATCGGCGCCGTCGCTCAGCCGACGTTGTGCAGCGCCTTGACGCTGTCCCACCACGGGCAGGCGCCGGGCATCACCTCGTAATTCCCATCGATAACCTGCACCGGGCGGCGGAAGCCCTTGGCGGCGTTCTTCAGGCGAAGCTCACGCGCCGAAGCCTGATCTTCCGGCGACAGCCACGAGCGGTCGTGGCCCCACATGCTGGGGCCTTCCCTGCGCTCGCTGGCCTGCCAGCTTTCGACGTCGATCGACCGCGCGCCCCAGCCGTACTCGACCATGAAGGCGGACGGCGTCCAGGTGTAGAACGAGGTGATGAAGTCGCTGGTGTGGCGGCCCATCGTCGTGGCGACGCGGCCCTTCTCGCCCATGGCGATGTCGTAGCCCTGCCCCATGTCGTCGAGGCTGAACACCTCCATCATCATGTGATGGACCGCGTTCTTGCCGGTCTCGATGAACGCCAGGCTGTGGTGGCGCGGGTTCAAGTGCATGAACGTCGCCTTGAACGGATGCGAATAATAATCGGTGAGCCGAAAGCCGAGGATGTCGCGATAGAACGCCAGCATCCGCTCGGTGTTATCGACGTGCATCACCACATGGCCGAGCCCGAGCGGGCCGGTGCGAAAGCCAGAGATCGCGCGGCCGGGCTGGAACGGCTCAGGCGCGGTCTCGGCGCCGTGGAACAGTTCGAGCCGGTTGCCAACGGGGTCCTGCAGCACGATCAGATCGCGGACCCGGCGCTCGTCGGCGAGTGCGCGCGAACCGCGCGCGACCTGCACGCCGGCGGCCTCAAGCCGGGCCGCCACCGCCTCCAGCGCTGACGCGTCGGACAACTCCCAGCCGAAGAAGCCGATGCCCTCGCCGCCGTCGGCATCGACGACGATGCGCTGCTTGCGGTCGTCCATGCGGAAGGCGAGCGACGTGCGGCTGCGGTCGATCCGCTGCAGGCCGAGCAGCCCGGTGCCGTAGCTCGACCAATCGCCGAGATCCTTGGCGCGGACACCGAGATAGCCCAACGCCTGAATGGTCATGGCGAGCCTCTTCCTATTCGGTTCGGATTATTCGAAATAAAACGCCGACGGGCCAAAGCAAGAAGCTATCTATACCCAGCCAGCCTAAGGCGGGCAAAGGCGCGGAGCGCCGTGCCCACGTCAAGTGCCGCCAACCCATCGTCCGGATTCGCTTCCGTGGGCACGCTTCGCTTTGCCCACCCTACGATCGGTAATCCGGCTTGGCCGTGTGTTGGAGCGGGCGAGGGGAATCGAACCCCTGTATGAAGCTTGGGAAGCTTCCGTTCTACCATTGAACTACGCCCGCAAATCGCCTTCCGGACACCTCCGGCCTCGATCGGCTCCGGCAAAATAGCCCGCCCGTTCGCCAAGCGGAAGCGTCTTGCTATTCTGGATTGTCGCACAGGGGAACCCCATGCCCGTCATTCATCATGACAACGTCCCGCACGAGCCGTTTCGCGGCGGCGCCGCCTATCAAACCGTGGTCGGCGACGACCGGGGCTCGACCCCGGTGCGGCTGGGTATCCAGACCTCGCCGCCGGGCTACCGGACGCCGCTGCACTCGCATCCCTACATGGAGGTGCTGACGGTGCTGGAGGGCGCGGGCGAAGCCTGGATCGAAGGCAGCGACGCTTTGGTCGCCATGGCGCCGGGCATGACCCTGGTGTTTCCCGCCCACGTGCGCCACCAGTTCCGGACCCTGGGCACTGCGGCGTTGAAGACACTAGGCGTACACGCGTCACCGGATCGGGTTGTCATCGTGCACGAGGACAATGTCGGCGTGGACGACGGCCGGCCGGTGGGGCCTTCGCATTTGTCTCGAAGCTAGCTTCTGGGATTCAATCAGCCCGTTCGTCCCCGCGGCGGCGAACGGAGTGTGGTTCAATACGAGCGGATCAAGTCCCAAGGACGCTACTGGCGGCTCGACTTTTTGGACTTTTTGCGCGGCTTGTAGGCGTAGCCGTCCTCCGGCGTCCGCACCGGCTTGCCGTCATACCAGGGGCTCGGCTTGCACCAGCCGCCAAGTCCGGACACCGTCGCCTGACATTGCGCAACGGTCATGTAGTAGCAGCTCTCGCGGGTGTTGCCGAAGCCGCCATACACCGCGCACCATTTGTACGGATCGGCGTGCGCCACGGTCGGAACCATCATCGGCGCCGCCAGCAAGAAACCGACAGCCAAAGCAGTCTTGCGTATGTCTTCCTTGCGCATGTCTTGCTCCCTCCGGGCGATGCAGCCGGATTTTAACACAAGCGCCGATCAATCGTTCCTGCCCCCGGAAAAACGAGATGAGGCCCGCTATTTGGTCCGGGCCGTCACGGGCCCGACATCATGATCTGTCATCAAAGGTTCGGCACGATGCGTTGAGTTCCTCCTCGGATTGCTGAGCGCATCAAACCCAATTGGCGTTCCCAGCGCCGCGGGCGCCAGCCTTATTTTCTCCTGTGAGGGTCTCATGAAAGCGATCGATGTAATGGTACGCGATGTCGTGACCGTCGGTCCTGACACCACGGTTGCCGACGCCGTCCAACTGCTGGCCAAGCACGACGTCAGCTCCCTTCCGGTCATCGAAGACGGCGAACTGATCGGCATCATCAGCGAAGCCGACCTGCTTCATCGCACCGAACTCGGGACCGAGAAGCATCGGCCGTGGTGGCTTGAAGCGGTAACGCCCGCGAGCACGCTGGCGGACGAGTTCGCCAAGTCGCACGGAAAGCAAGTGGCGGAACTGATGACCGAGGACGTCGTCACCGTATCCGAAGACACCTCGCTGGGAGAAATCGCCGCCCTGCTGGAACGCCATCGCATCAAGCGCGTCCCCGTGGTGATGGACGGCAAGCTCGTTGGCATCGTGAGCCGCTCCAACCTCATCCAGGCGCTGGCGTCCCACCCGACCGCGCCGGGCGACGAAGTCGATGAAGACCGCCAAATCCGGCAAACGCTGCTCGGACGCCTGACGGAGCAGAAGTGGACCGATTTCGGCGGCCGCAACATCATCGTCAACAGCGGCGTCGTGCATTTGTGGGGCCTGGTCGGCTCCGACGACGAACGTAGAGCTCTGGTGGCCCTCGCCGAGGGTGTGCCCGGCGTGGCCAGCGTTTCCGACGAAATGATCCCGGCCTACTGACGCGGCTGCGGTCTTTGCGGCGTGGCGCCCGTCGCGCGGCGGGCGATCTAGACCCGGAAGTGCTTCGACAGCTTCAGGCCCTGGGCCTGATAGTTGGAACCGATGCCCATGCCGTAGAGGGTGGTCGGCCGCGCGATCATCTTCTCGTACACGAGGCGGCCGACGATCTGGCCGTGCTCCAGGATGAACGGCACCTCGCGCGAGCGCACCTCCAGCACCGCGCGGGCGCCGCGTCCGCCGGCGCCCTCGTAGCCGAAGCCCGGATCGAAGAAGCCCGCGTAGTGGACGCGGAATTCGCCGACCAGCGGATCGAACGGCACCATCTCGGCGGCGTAATCGGGCGGCACCTGCACCGATTCCTTCGAGGCGAGAATGTAGAATTCGTCGGGATCGAGAATGAGGCTGCGGTCGGCGCGCGCCGCCATCGGCTCCCAGAAATCCGCCACGGTGTGACCGTCGCGCTTTTCGACATCGATCAGCCCGGTGTGGCGCTTGGCCCGGTAGCCGACAAAGTTGTCGGGGCCGAGGCCGGCGAGATCGACGCCGACCGCGATGCCTTCGGCCACGTCGGCTTCGACGTCGTCGGTGAGCCGCTCCTTGTCGTGAAGCGCGCGCAGCGCGGTTGCGTCAAGCAGTCCGTGGCCGCGGCGGAAGCGGATCTGCGACAGCCGCGAGCCTTCGCGCACAAGCACCGGAAAGGTTTTCGGGCTGATCTCGGCGTAGAGCGGCCCGTGATAGCCGGACTCGATGCGGTCGAAGCCGCGCGTGTTGTCGGCGATGACGCGGGTGAACACATCGATCCGCCCGGTCGAGCTTTTCGGGTTGGCGGCAGCGGCGATGTCGGCGGGCAGCGCCAGGCTTTCGAGCAGCGGCACGATGTAGACGCAGTTGGTTTCCAGAACCGCGCCGCCGGTCAGCGGAATTTCGTGCAGCTTCAGTTCGCCGATGCGTTCGGCCACGGTGGTACGCGGCCCGGGCAGGAAGCTCGCGCGCACGCGGTAGGCGACCTTGCCGAGCCGGAGGTCGAGGCTGGCCGGCTGAATCTGATCGGGAGCGAATTCGCGGACGGGACGTATCCCGCCGCTCTTCGCGAGTTCGGCGATCATGTGGTCGGGCAGGATGCCCTTGGTCGTCATCTCAACTTCCGCATCGGAGGGGCAGAAACCTGTACCCCGACACCTGCCTTGACGGGAAGACGGTCGGATCGTATGACCACACCTATCTCGTGGTCATTTGAGCCGGCCGGCTTGCTAGCCACGTAAAATAAATAGCTAAAAGGCCGGGGACATGTGTGCCCGGCCAGGATTTTTTCCTCGGCCGGTTTTTTGTTGGCCCGGCGGGCCCACAAGGAGGCCACATGTCTGCGATCGACACGCGAAAATACCGCCCCGAAACCCGCCTCGTTCAGTCGGGCATCCTGCGCTCCCAATTCGGCGAGACCTCGGAGGCGCTGTTCCTCACCCAGGGCTACGTCTACGACAATTCCGCGCAGGCCGAGGCGCGCTTTAAGGGCGACGACCCCGGCTACCAATACTCGCGCTTCGCCAATCCGACGGTGACGATGTTCGAGCAGCGCATCGCCGAGTTCGAGGGCGCGGAGGCTGCGCGCGCGACCGCAACCGGCATGGCCGCGGTGACGCTGGCGATGATGGGCCAGGTCAAGGCCGGCGATCATGTGGTGGCGTCGAAAGCGATCTTCGGATCGTGCCTCTACGTGGTGGAAGACTACCTGCCGCGCTACGGCGTCACCTCGACGATCGTCGATGGCTTCAATCTCGACGAGTGGCGCGCAGCGATGCGGCCGAACACCAAGACCTGCTTCCTGGAGTCGCCGACCAACCCGACGCTCGAGGTGCTCGACATCGCCGAGATCGCCAAGATCGCGCACGCCGCCGGCGCAACGCTCGTCGTCGACAACGTGTTCTCCACACCGCTGTGGCAGAGCCCGCTCGAACTCGGCGCGGACTGCGTGGTGTATTCCACAACCAAGCACATCGACGGCCAGGGCCGCTGCCTCGGCGGCGTCATTCTCGGTTCGCAGAAGTTCATCATGGACAACATCCATATGTTCATCCGCCAGACCGGCCCGTCGATGTCGCCGTTCAACGCCTGGGTTATGCTGAAAGGGCTGGAGACGCTGGCGGTGCGGGTTCGCGCCGAGACCGAGACTGCTGCCAAGGTGGCGGACACACTCGCCAAGCATCCGAAGGTGCAGCGGCTGATCTATCCCGGCCGGCCGGACCATCCGCAGGCCGCTGTGGTTGCCAAGCAGATGCGCGGCGGCTCGACGCTCGTCGCGTTCGAGGTGGCCGGCGGCAAGAAGGGCGCGTTCGCGTTCCAGGATGCGCTCAGGATCGTCCGGATCTCCAACAACCTCGGCGACGCCAAGAGTCTGATCACGCATCCGGCGACGACGACCCACCAGCGGCTGAAGCCGGAGCAGCGCGCCGACCTCGGCATCAGTGACGGAATGGTGCGGCTGTCATGCGGGTTGGAGCACTCCGACGACCTGATCGACGACGTGCTGACGGCGCTGAAAGCGGTTTGAGAAAAACGCGCGAAGGCCGGGCAACCGCCTTCGCGGCCACTCGCGCTTGCCGCGCGGCTATTTACGGCCGTGCGCGATGGCGGTCACCGTGGTGCGCGTTCCCGCCTCCTGGATCGCAATTGCCAGCAGCTTGGCAATGCAGCCGCAGCTCCAGTCGTTCATATGCAGTTCGTCCGACGAAACGAACGTACTGAACGGAATGTCTTCGGTCAGCCGCCAGTAGCGCATGATGGCGAACCGCTCGAATAGATCGACGTTGGACTCCTTGGCCGCGACGTGGATCAGATCGACCATGCCGTCGACGTCATGCTTGGTGATGACCTTGGGTGCGTACTGCGGATTGATCAGGACGACATCGGGGCCCGCCGCACGCAACAGCTTGAGGCCGTCGTGCAGCGAGGTGTTGGCCTCGGTCAACGGCTGGTCGCGGAGAATCGAATTGGTGCCGACTTGCCACAGCACAAGATCGGGCTTGTGCGCGAAGACATCGCGATCGAAGCGCCCCACCATTTCTTTGGATTCTTCACCGTTGACGCCGCTGTTGACGACGTGGATCGGCATGTTCGGAAGCAGCTTGGCCAACTCGACGGCGAGCTGGCTCGGATAGCTCATCGCAGGAGAGCTTGCGCCGGCGCCGGCGGTCGATGACGAGCCGATGGCGACGATCGTCAGCGGATGGCCGCTGGCGATCTGCTTAGCGACATGCTTCAGCGGATTGATCAGACGGACGAGTTCGGCGGGTGCGTGGCACGCGGTGACCTGGGGCGCAGCGGCCGCCGGCACCGTCGTATTCTCAGCGCGCGCAGGCAGCAGCGGCAGGATCGCGGCGGAGGCGGCGGCCAGGGCCAGCGTCGGGCCCAGCCGGAATAGATGCGAAATGGACTTCATTGTTGCGGCATTGTCCCGTGCCGCGCGCCAAGTTGTGCCGCGTCGATGATCGTGGCGCCGAGTGCCCGGCCAAGGCAGTCGTGAACGCTCTTGGCCAGCTTCATGTCCTTGGTCGCTTTGTAAAGATCGAACTGCCCCTGGTCATACCAGTGGCGCATGATGGCGAGCCGATCGAACACCGGCACCTCGCGCTCGCGCGAGACCCAACGGATGCCGTCGGCGTAAGCGCCGACCGCCACGATGGACTCCGTTCGCGGGCTGTACTGCATGTTTACCAGGACGACGTCCGCCCCACCCTCTTGCAGCCTTTCGACGCCGCCTGAAACCGAAGCGCGGAACTCTTCCGGATCGGTGCCTCGCACCGCGTCGTACGTACCCGTTTGCCATACCACCAAACTCGGCTTCTGGTCGATCAGTAACTTATCGATGCTTTTGGCCATCTCCGCGGCAGTTTGGCGCGGCATCGGTACTGTCGTAACCGTGACCTTTACCCCCGGCAGGCGGCGCGTCAGGGCGGCTTCCAGGCGGGACGGATAGGCGGAACTCGGGCCATCCGGCCCTGGCAGGCTGGACGACGTACCGCCCAGCGTGAGGATCCTCAGTTCATGATCCTTGAGCACTGCAGCATGGGCGCGATCGAGCTTGCTGTCGCCGAACAGCAAATAGCCCGGTACAGCGCAGATCTCGGCGGGTTCACCGCGGACCACCGCACTGCACAAAACGATCGCAGCAGTTGCGACCGCTCGCCCCACGGCGGTCCAGTTCATCATGCCTCGCCTCCGGCAAGGTCCGCGTCCGGCGGCCGCTTCGGTGTCCCCGAACCGCGGCCCTCCATTCGCTTGTACCACGAGATCACCCAGGCGGTCGCAATCATAATAAGTATCCCGGCCATGCTGATCACCACCTGCATGGCTGGTCCGCCATAGAACTCGACCATCACGAAGTGCGCGGCAAACGCCAGGAACACGCCGAGGCAGAAGATTTCCAGCGAATTCTGGCCGCACATGATCGCTGGCTTCAACCACCGCGACTGCAACACCGGCCAGGTGCGCGGAATAAAGCGCACCGTCAGCGCCGCCAGCGCCAGGAAATGCGCGAAGCGCAACACGTCGAGATTGGTCTTGTCGATCGGATACATCCACTCGCCGAGCCAATGCGGGATCAGGAAGCCAAGGCGCGGGAAGTACCAGGTCATGGTGACGGCGAACGAGCACACGAGATAGGCGACCGCGAGCCACACCGTAATCGGGGAGCGCAACGCGGGCGCAATCCGCGCCGCGCCGCCCAGCGCGCACCACGCGCCGAATACAAACAGAAGCTGCCACGCGAGTGGATTGAAGTACCAATGCCCGCTCGGATAAGCCTCGAAATTCCAGCCAAACTCCCAGGCCAGCACATAGAGCGCGACCGAAAGCGCCAGCGCGACCGAGGCGCGGCGCAGCAGCAGCCAAAGCGCCAGCGGAAACACCATCAGCAGCACGATGTAGAGCGGCAGCACATCCATGTTGGCCGGTTTGAACTTCAGCAGCAGCGCCTGCATGATCGTCACGTCCGGCGTCTTGAGAAAGTCGAGCGTGTTCATCTCCTCGACGTAAAGCGGATTCTCGAAACTCGACGCAACATAGGCGATCTCGGCGATGTAGATCGCGAACAGAAAGACATGCGCCACGTAAAGCTGCCACGCGCGCTTGAGGATGCGGGCGCCGGCGACGATGAAACCGCGCTCCTGCATGGAGCGGCCATAGACGAAGGCGGCGGTGTAGCCGGAAATGAAGATGAAGATTTCGGTGGCGTCACTGAAGCCGTAGTTGCGGATGGTGAACCAGGCCAGGATGTTGTTCGGCACATGGTCGAGGAAGATCAGCCAGAGCGCCAGCCCGCGAAAAAGGTCGAGCCGGAGGTCGCGCCCGGCCGGGACGACAGGGGCCTGCGCCGCCGGAGCCTGGATCATCGGAGACTGGACGATCGAAGCCATGGAACGGCGATACCCGATGAATTCCTGAAGGGTTACGGACGGAAGCGGCATACTAACCGCGGCAGGGTACCGCAATTGTGGCGGCCACGGCGGGTTTTCCAACATTGAATTGCCGCCGCGACGCAGGCTATCTAGTCACCCATCCGCCGGCCAACAGGGGTTCCCATTCGATGTACCGCGCCACCACCCGCGGCATAGAGGTCCAGGTGACCCCGCGTTTCCTGTCCGAGCGCTCATCGCCGGAGAGCGGCTATTACTTCTGGGCCTACACGATCGAAATCACCAACAACGGTGCGGCCAAGGTCCAACTCAAGACCCGGCATTGGAAGATCACCGACGCGCACGGCAAGCTGCAGGAGGTGCGCGGCGCCGGCGTCGTGGGCGAGACGCCAACCATCGAGCCCGGCGGGTCGTTCGAATACACCAGCGGCGTGCCGCTGCCGACGCCGTCCGGCTTCATGACCGGGACCTACGGCATGGTGACGGACTCGGGCGAAGGTTTCGACATCCAGATCCCGGCATTTTCGCTCGACAGCGCCCAGGGCAAGCCGACGCTGAACTAGGTCGTGCGCTCATCAACTGACTTAGATCGTCATTGTCGAGCGTGGCCTCAGCGGCCTGGTGTCAGAACGTGTAGCGTGACGCAATCCGGCCAGCATAGCCGATAACATCCGCCCGGCCGCGTAACTCGCCCTCGACGTACGTCGAGAACTTGTCGGTCCATTGCACGTTCAACTTTCCAACGCCCTTGCCCCACACGTAACCCGCGTCGGTCGGCCCGAAGAAGGCGGTCCCCGTGAGATGCGGGTTGTCCACGAACACATCCTGGTAGGCCAGAGCGAATACGGTGGGCTGAATCCTGGCGGTTCCCCACGACCATTCCGTGCCTGCGCGCACGCCACCCTGCAGACGTAAGGACTTGCCATCGGTAAACCCACCGACGTTCGTGGTCATGCGGGTGAAGGATGCGCCGACTGTAGGCTCGACCCACCAACCGGACGGCAGATCGAACTTGTTCTGCATGTTGGCGTTGGAAACGTAGCTGTTCGTTTCCCGGCCTGCGAACGCAACGCCACCCGCCGTCCCGCGCGTGGTGGTGAAGTTCGCCAGAAACGAATAGTCGACGGAAAAACCACCGGACATGTACGAGGCATCCATGCCGCCTCCCGGCGTCGAGGATTCGGTAAAGTCGCCGATACTCGTGCGGCTGCTGGTGTCACTGCCGAGCGCGCCGATTACGAAGGCGTCGGCATCAGTAACGATGCAGATCTTCACCACATCGATGCCGCCAAGCCCGGTATAGGAACGCGTTGCGCTACCGAAGTTCGCGCCGGCGAAGGTGATCCTGCGCTCTTCGCGGTCAGCCGCGCCCTGCCCCCAGACAGAGACGAACCAGTTGGAAGCAGCAGGCCCCGGCATCGGCCGGGCCTTGGTGACCATCCCGGACTTGGCATAGCCCAGTGCTTCAAACGGATCGTAGCCCGCGACGTAAGGGTCGCTCTCCGGCGCAAAGCCGATCGCGCCGGCACCAAGCTGACAGGTCTTGTCCACAACGTTGAGCCT
>JAPLPD010000172.1:23398-26035 GCA_026400395.1 Alphaproteobacteria bacterium
ATGTCGTTCCGTATGGACTCAAGTTGCGAGGCAACGCCGGAGCCAACGGTGCCATTCGCTGACAGGGGATCGAGCATGGCGATGTAGGTGTTGGCAGGCGGATTGATCGTCACGGCCGTAGCGCCGACGACCGGCACGACAGGGGGCGGACAGATCGAGCAGCCGGGCTGTGCGTAGGCGCTGCTCCCAGTCCACATCGACGCAATCATTGCGGCGAAGGCGAACAAACGCAACGAGAGCCAGCTTTCTGGTGAAGCTGGCTCCGGCTCGCCCGCGCACCACTTTCAAGTTCATGCGAATTCCGCCGTCGCCGATGGATAAGCAAAGCTCGTTCGAGCTCAATTCTAAAACTGATGATTCTTCAAAATACTAGCGAAAGGCGGCCGGAGCGACAATTGATGCAAGTCCCACATTCCCCAAAAGTGGTGACAAGCCGGACCGAAACACAATTCTGGGCGCAGTTGGGGTTGTACAAATTGCAATCGTGCCCTTTTGGTTGCCGTGACAGTTCGGCCCCCTTAATTCCTCGCGGTCAACCGGTCATGTCCACCCCTGATATGCCGACGAATGTCAGCTTCGGGGTCATAACGGAAATGCTCATTACTTCGGCCCAAGATGTCTGCCTTCCGCCCATCCTGCCAAACGCCCCCTGGATCAGCGCGCATATGAACCGCGTACTGAATGGGTCGAGAGTTTCTCGCGCCCCAGAATGACGGCGGGTTGGCTAAGGCAAACAGCCGCCGAAGCGTTCGACCGCGCCTCGCGGCACAATCGCCAGCACAGCGCCGCCCGCACTGAACTCCTGCAACGCCTCGACCCGCGGCTCAGGCACCGCGACGCAGCCCGCTGTGCCGGTGGTTGGCGAGCGCCAGACGTGGATGAAGATGCAGGAGCCGGCCTTGCGGCGGGCGTCGGTCGGATAATCCACTTGGAGCCCGCGCCGGTACATCGGTAGCGCGCGGCTCATGTTCTCCGCGCCGAGCGCGGGTCCAAGCCGCGACCGCGAGGCAATCGTGTTGTAGGCCGGCGAAGACGGATCGTGGACGCAGATCGTATCGGGCGTCACCCGAAGATAGTTCGGACGCGATGAGGCCACGATGCCGAAACTCCGCCCGATCGGATAAATGCCGGCAGGGGCCCGCTTGTCGCCCTCGACCTTGAGCGGCTCCCCACGGCGTGCAAAACGGGTGAAGGATTGCGACCAGCCCATGCCGCCGCGGCCGATCATGGCGGGCTCCGCCGCGCCAAGCGCGCGCCAGGACTCGGCCGATGATGCGCGCTCGTAGAGGCGCATGGTGGCGGTGACTTCGTTCATGGTCGAGGCGGTGACCAGCACCAGCCGCTTGGCGCCGGCGAGCGGCGCCGGGCAGCTTTGCGCCTGGGCGGGCGGCGCCGAATGAGCGAGCGCCGCGGCGACCACGGAAAACATCGCGGCAATCCGGCGCCCGCGCCTGCTCATGATGGAGAACCGGCGTTCGGTTCGGACTCAACATTATCGGGCCGCACATCGTCCGGGGCGAAGCGGTAGCTCGCGCTGCAGAATTCGCAGGTCACCGAGATCGCGCCGTCCTCGACCATGTGATCGCGGTCGTCCTGCGAGAAACTCCGCAGCATCGCCTCGACGCTGTCGCGCGAGCACGAACACTCCGCCGCAACCGGCAGAGACTTGAACACGCGCACGCCGCGCTCATGGAACAGCCGATAGAGCAGACGCTCGCTCGACAACGACGGATCGAGCAACTCCAGATCCTCGACGGTCTCAATCAGCGAGCGGCCCTCGGCCCACGCCTCGTCCTCCTCGAAGACATGGGTGGGCGTGCCCTCAGGCGCATCGCCCGGCGGCAGGTCGGCCACCCGGGCGCGCTCGGGCGCCTTCGGCAGAAACTGCAGCAGCATGCCGCCGGCCCGCCAGCGGTGGCCGGCGCCGGGCGACATCTCCTCGCCGACCGCCAGCCGCACCCGAGTGGGAATCTGCTCGGAGCTCCGGAAGTATTCGTGCGCGGCGTCCTCGAGGTTGCCGCCCTCCAGCGCCACCAGGCCCTGGTAACGGCTTGTGTCCGCGCCTTGATCGATCGTCATGGCGAGATGCCCGCGGCCCAGCATGGCGCCGGCCGAGGCTTCTCCGGCTTCGACCGCGCCGGCAACCCGCGCGGCATCGAACCGCGCGCAGGCGCGCACGTTGCCGGGGCTGCGGAAATCCACCACCAGCATGCGGACCGGCCCGTCGGTCTGGGTCTGCAGGATGAACCGGCCCTCGATCTTGAGCGCCGACCCGAGCAGGACGGTCAACGCCACGGCCTCGCCCAGCAACTTGGCGACCGGCGGAGGATAATTGTGGGGCGAGAGAATCTCATCCACAGCCGGCCCAAGCCGAACCACGCGGCCACGCAGATCGAGAGGAGCCACCTCGAACGGCTGGACGGTGTCGTCAGCGGATGTCTTTGCCGGCGCGCGCACCGGAACTTCGGTTTGAGATGTCATTTCGCGATATGTAATCCGGGATTCTCCAGATGACTCCCGAACTGGCGTGAGTATTGGCGTTTTACGGCCTTGCCACAAGACCGACGCGAGGTGTGTCAACGCACAATGAGAATGTCCCCTCGTTCCGCACAATGAGAATGTCCCCTTTTGGATGGG
>JAPLPD010000158.1 GCA_026400395.1 Alphaproteobacteria bacterium
AGGAGTTCAAGGAGATCGATCCCGACCACCTCATACCTGCGCATTGCAGTGGCGACCGGTTTTACGATCTCGCCCGTGAGGCGATGGGCGACAAGGTGATCCACTCCGCGGTGGGTACGCGCTTCGTATTCGAAGCCTAGGACCGGCGTGTCATTTGCGCACGGCTCCGCGGAAGCGCGAGGCCGTGCTTTTCTTTCGCGGGTGGACGCTTTAGATGTAGCCTCACCATTCGATAAGCGCCGGGAACGGCGTGGTTCCCAGAAAACACTTCGGGAGGAGACGCCATGAGAATGAGAGCCGCGTTCGCGCCCTTGATCCTGCTGTCAGGGATTGTCCTTCAGCCGGCTACTCTTTTGGCCCAGGCGTGGCCGCAGAAGCCGATCATGTTCGTGGTTCCGTTCGCCCCCGGCGGCGGCACCGATGCGTTTGCCCGCCCGCTCGCGGCGCAGCTCGACACCCAGCTCGGACAGCGCGTGCTGATCGAGAACAAGGCCGGCGCCGGCGGCACGCTCGGCGCGTCCTATGCCTTCAAGCAGCCCGCCGACGGCTACAGCTTCCTGATCGGCGCCGCGCACCACACCATCGCGCCGTCGATCTATCCCAAGCTCGACTACGACATCGAGAAGGACTTCGTCCCGGTCATCATGCTGGCCCGCCCGCCGCATGTCGTCACCGTCAATCCGGGCAAGATCGAAGCGAAGACGTTGAAAGACTTCATCACCTACACCCAGAGCAATCCGACCAACTACGGTTCGGCCGGCGCCGGCACTACGCATCATCTAGCCGGCGAGTTCTTCAACATGATGGCCAAGACCAAATTGAACCATGTGCCCTACCGTGGCGCCGGTCCGGCGATGCAGGATCTGCTCGCCGGTCACGTACCGGTGGTGTTCGACGGACTGGGCACCTCTGCCCCACAGATCGCCGCCGGCACGCTTCGCGGACTCGCGGTCACCGCGCCGAAGCGCGTGGCAGCGCTGCCGGACGTACCCACCTCGGCCGAAGCCGGGCTGCCGGGTTTTGAATTCTCGACCTGGTACGGCATTTTCGCCAGGAAGGGCACGCCGCAGGAGGCGATCGATCGCATGACCAAGGAGGTCAAGATCGCAATGGCGCTGCCCGCCATCAAGGCCGCCTGGGAGAAGAACGGCTCCGACGTCCCCGATGTCAGCGGCGACGAGTATGCCAAGCTGGTGAGCGCCGACGTGGCGCGCTGGCGCAAGGTCGTCACCGGCGCCGGCATCAAGCTCGAACAATAGCCGTTCGACGGCAAGATTCTCGCCACGGCCCGGACGTTCCGGGCCGTGGTCGTTTCTGCTAGTCTCCAGTTACCGAAAAACGCTCCGAGGGCATCATGCTTGAGAAGACCGGACGCACCACATTTGCCGCCGGCAGCGACGCCCCGCTTACGATCCGCCGTATCGATGCGATCCCGGTGGCACTGCCGCTGAAATCGCCGATGAAGATGGCGGGCGAAACCATCACCGCCGCACAGAACATCCTGGTCCGCATCGAGGCCAAGGACGGCACGGTCGGCTGGGGCGAAGCCGCCTCCGCCCCCACCATGACCGGCGACACGCTCGGCGGTCTCACCGCCGCGGTGCGTGACTTTCTGGCGCCGAGGCTGATCGGACAGGATGCCCGGCAATGGCCCGCGCTGCGCCCGGGGCTGCACCGCGCCCTGCTGGGCAACGGCGGCGCGCATTCCGCCATCGAGATCGCCATGCTCGATCTGATCGGCAAGGTATCCGGCAAGCGGCTGATCGACCTTGTCGCCAAGCCGCGCCGAGAAGCGGTCAAGCCGATGTGGCTGCTCGGCAACAAGACCGCCGAAGAGGATGTGGCGGAAGCGCACCTGCGGCAGAAGGAGGGCTTCAACTTCTTCAAGCTCAAAATCGGCGTGAAGGAACTGGCGAAGGAGATCGCCATCGCCTTCGCGGTGCGCGAGGCGCTGCCGAAGACGCCGCTCTGCGCCGACGCCAATTGCGGGCTGACGCTTGCCGCCGCAAAAAGCTACATCGACAAAACCCGCAAGGCCCGTTTAATGTTCGTCGAGCAGCCGCTCGCCTACGACGACTTCGAGGCGCTGAAAAAACTCACGCGCGCTGCCAAGGTGCCGGTCGGCGTGGACGAGGCGATCCATTCGTTCGCCGACATCACAGCCAGCGCCAAGGCCGGCGCGGGCGGCGTCTCGCTCAAGCTCATCAAGCTCGGCGGCATCACCGCGGCGATCGAAGCGGGCAAGCTGAGCCAGAGGCTCGGCCTCTCGGTGAACATCGCCGCCAAGATCGCCGAGTCGAGCATCTCCAGCGCCGCCGCGCTGCATCTCGCCTGCGCGGTGCCGAAGGCCGACTGGGGCGTCAGCCTCACCCACTTTTATCTGGCCGAGGATCTCGTGCGCCGGCCACTGCCGCTCAAGAACGGGCTGGTGGCCCTGCCCGATGGCCCCGGCTTGGGCATCGAGGTCGACGAAGCCGCCGTCGAGCGTTTTCGGGTCAAGTAGAGGTCATTCCCTCGCGCGCGCATCTGCTATAAGCGGCACGAAAGTCAGTCTGGGAAGGAACTCAATCGACATGTCCGGTCCGCAAAAGGGCCCGCTCGCGGGCGTTCGCGTGCTTGAACTCGCGCGCATTTTGGCAGGCCCCTGGGCGGGCCAGACCCTCGCCGATCTCGGCGCCGAAGTGATCAAGGTCGAACAGCCGGGGGCCGGCGACGACACCCGCGGCTGGGGTCCGCCGTTCATGGAAGACAAGAACGGCGGCCGGCTCACGTCGTCCTACAATCTCGCCTGCAATCGCGGCAAACGCTCGATCGCCCTCGATTTCGCGACGCCGGACGGTCAGCGCATCGTCAAGAAGCTCGCCGCGAAGTCGGACGTGCTGATCGAGAATTTCAAGTTCGGCGGCCTCAAGAAATACGGTCTCGACTACGAAAGTCTGTCGAAAGAAAACCCGCGGCTGGTCTATTGCTCGATCACCGGCTTCGGCCAGGACGGCCCCTACAAGACCCGTGCCGGTTATGACCTACTGGTGCAGGGCATGGGCGGTATCATGGACATCACCGGCGATCCGGCCGGCGAACCGACCCGCCTCGGCGTCGCCTTCGCCGACGTGTTCACTGGGACGTATTCCGCACTCGCCATTACTGCCTCGCTGAAGGAGCGCGAGCACACCGGCAAAGGCAGCCACGTCGATATGGCGCTGCTGGACACGATGGTCGGCGTGCTGGCCAATCAGGCGACGTACTATCTCGTCTCCGGCAAGGCGCCGGTGCGGATGGGCAACGCGCATGCCAGCGTGGTGCCCTACCAGACCTTCCCGACCACAGACGGCTGGATGCTGATCGCCTGCGGCAACGACGGCCAGTTCACGAAGATGATGCAGGTGCTTGGCGATCCGGCGATGGCGCAGGACGAGCGCTACAAGACCAACGCCGCGCGCGTGGTCAATCGCGAGACGCTGATCCCGCGCCTGTTCGAGCTGACCCGGAAGCTGTCGAAGGCGCAACTCGCGGAGCAGTTCGAGGCGGTCGGTGTGCCGGCCGGACCGATCAACACACTGCACGAGGTGTTCAACGATCCGCAGGTGCTGGCGCGCGAGATGCGCGTGGACCTGCCACATCCCGACGCCAAGGGCGGCATACTGCCCGGCGTGCGCACGCCGATCACCATCAACGGCCGCAGAGCCGCCGCCGACCGCGCACCGCCAAAGGTCGGCGAACACACGGAAGAAGTTTTGAAGGAAATCGGGGAGGCTTAGATGGCTCGCATTTCTTACGTCGAGGAAAGAGATCACCTGGAACTCGCGGAAAACATCGCCAAGATAAAGGGCGCGCGCGGCGGGCTGATCAACATCTACAAGCTGCTGTTGCATTCACCCACGGTGACGATGACGTGGTTCGAGCACATCAGCGCGATCCGCTGGAAGACGCAGCTGACGCCGCGGCTGCGCGAAATCGCCATCGTTCGGATCGCGCAGGCGGCGAAATACGCCTACGCCCTGCAGCAGCATGTTCCCAACATCGCGGTGCCCGACGGCGTCAGCCTCGCCGAGTGCGAGGCGCTGAAGGACTGGCAGGCATCCGGCATGTTCAGCGAGGCCGAGCGCGCGGCGCTCGCCTATGTGGACGCCATGATCGCCGGCCCCGACGTGCCGGACGATGTCTTCAACGCAGTGCGCAAGTACTACAGCGAGCGCGAGGTGGTGGAACTGACCGTGCTGGTCGGCACCTACCTGATGCACAACCGCGTGTTCACCGCTCTCAAGGTCGATGTCGAGCAGAAGAATAAATAAAGGCGCGTGATGCCGAGCCCCCCCGTCATCCTGGTCGAGGACGATCCGTTCACGCGCCTCATTCCGCTGGTGCTCGATCCCGGCGCAAGCGAGGAGCGGCGCACCGCCTTCGCCGATTTCATGTCCACCGACGAGCCGGATTTCGCCGGCTGGTGCGCGCGCGTGCGATCGCGGGCGCCGGGCCTCTATCCGGCCGAAGTCCGCATGGTCACGTCCGAATCCGAGATGCGGGAGAACCTACGCGACTGCGTGGCGCTGGTCGTCGAGTCGTTCAGCGTCACGCGTGACGATTTGGCGGCGGCGGTCAAACTCAAGGTGCTGCAGAAATTCGGCACCGGCTTGCGCTACATCGACACCCTGGCTTGCGCCCAGAAGGGCGTGCGGCTGGTCACGTTGCGGCGCCGCGCCAACATTTCCTGCGCCGAGCACGCTTTCGGCTTGATGTTGATGCTGGCGCGCAAGCTCGACACGCTTGAGGGCCTGGTTACCGTCGAGCGCATCGAAGCCGCCCAGGGCGCATACCGGCCTTATAACCGCTGGCACACGCCCGGCGGCAACTACGCCCGCGTCGGCGGCACCCGCGCCCTGAACGGTGCGACCATCGGCATCATTGGCATGGGCGAGATCGGGCACGAGATTGCGGTTCGCGCGCGGGCGTTCGACATGAACGTGCTCTACCACCAGCGAACGCGGATACCCGAGGTCGAGGAGCGACAATTGCAGGCCCGTCATGTGCCGCTGGCAACGCTGCTCGCCAAAAGCGACTGGATCGTTCCGCAACTGCCGACACTGCCATCGACGCGCGATTTTCTCGGCCGCGCCGAGTTCGCCCAGGTCAGGCCCGGCGCCTGTCTGATCAACGTTTCGAACGCGGCGGTGGTCAACCGCGATGCCCTGATCGACGCACTGCGCGCCGGCACGCTCGGCGGCGCCGCACTCGACGTTCATTATCAGGAGCCCGTCGCCGACGGCGACGAACTGCTGTCGTTCGAAAACGTCATCATGACGCCGCGCATGGCCGGTTCGCCGCGCTTCAACGGCCTCAACGACTTCGAACAACTCATCACCGGCCTCGCGCGGGAACTTGCGTCATGACACGCCTTGGGCTGATGCTGACGGCGGCGGTGATCGCCGCATCCCCCGCGTTCGCGCAGAGCGAATACCCCGACAAGCCGGTCCGCATCGTCGTGCCGTTTCCGGCCGGCTCCGCGACCGACATCGTCAGCCGCCTGATGGCGCAGAAGTTTTCAAACAAGCTCGGCCAGCAGTTCATCGTCGAAAACCGGCCCGGCGCCAGCGGCAATCTCGGCGTGGACATCGTCGCCAAGTCTCCCCCGGACGGCACAACGCTCGGCCTCATCACCGCGAGCACGCATGGCGTGACGCCGGCGCTCGGCACCAAACTGCCCTACGATTCGATCGCCGACTTCAAGCCGATCTCGATGATCGGCGCCGCGCCCTACGTGCTGGTGCTGTATCCCGGCATCCCCGCCAAGAGCATCGCCGAGCTGATCGCACTCGCCAGGACCAAACCCGGCCAGTTGAACTACGGCTCCGCGGGTCCTGCGAGCCTCGCCCATCTCGCCGCGGCGCTGTTC
>JAPLPD010000257.1 GCA_026400395.1 Alphaproteobacteria bacterium
GTGGAAGGGCAGGCCCGCCCGGCGCTGACCGCCGAGCTCGACGTCGAGGTCTGCGTGATCGGGGCGGGCCTGGCCGGCCTCACCGTAGCGCTTGAGGTGGCGCGGCGCGGCGGTTCGGTTGTGGTGCTGGAAGCCAAAAGCGTCGCCTGGAGCGCATCGGCCCCCAACGCCGGCGTCGTGCTGCCGGGGTTTTCGATCGGCGCCGACGCCCTGGCCGGGCGGGTCGGGCTCGATGCGGCGAAGGCGCTGTGGGCGCGATCGGAGGCCGGCGCCGAATACGTGCGCGCCGCCGCCCGCGACATGCCGGGCACGGCGCTCAACGAAAGCGGCTGGCTGCATGTATCGCGAACCGACGACACCGGCGTGCTGGCGCATGAGGCGGCGCTGCTGGCGGGCGAATTCGGCGCGGCGGTCGAGCCGTGGGCGGCGGACCGGGTGCGCGAGGTGCTGCGTTCGCCGCGCTACTTCCACGGGTTGCATTATCCGCGCGGGTTTTCCCTGCATCCGCTGAACTATGCGCTCGGTCTTGCCGCCGCGGCCGAGGCGAGTGGCGCGCGTATCTTCGAGGACACGCCGGTGCTGGAGATCGATCCGGCCGGCGTGCGCAAGCGCATCATCACCAGCAACTCCCGCGTTCGCGCGGGCCATGTGGTGCTGGCCGGCAACGCGCATCTGACGGAACTGGTGCCGCAATTCGCGCGGACCGTGCTGCCGATCTTCAGCACCGTGGTCATCACCGCGCCGATCGGCGACGAGTTGCACGACAGCATCCGCTATCCCGGCGCGGTGAGCGATGAAACCCAGCACGATGGCGGCCACCACCGCGTCATCGACGGACGCCGCCTGATGTGGTCCGGCCAGAGTTCGGTCCGGCTCGGCAGGCCGCAAAGCCAGGGCGAGGCGCTGGCCCGCCGCATCCGGCGCGCCTATCCGGCGCTCCGCAACGTCAAGGTCGAGCACGCCTGGACCGGCGTTACCGGCCACACCGTGCACGGCATGCCGCAGATCGGTGAGATCACGCCGGGGCTTTGGCTGCTGGGCGGGTTCGGCGGTCACGGAATCAACACCACGGCCATGGGGGGCGAGATGGTGGCGAAGGCCATCGCCGACGGCGACCGATCGTGGGAGATGTTCTCGCCGTTCGCGCTGGTCTGGGCGGGCGGAAGGCTCGGCCGCGCCGCTTGGCAATTCGTCAGCCGGGCTCAGCGCGTCTGCGTGACGGTGGAGGGGCTGCTGGCGCGCCGGCGGGCGGCGAAGCTGCGGAAGGCCGAGGCGGATGCCGCGGCTCCGCCCATCGCTCCAGTCGAGCCGTCACCGGAGCCCGCCGTTAATACGATCGAGCCGATGGTTGCTTCGACCGAGCCCGCACAGCCGCTGATCGTGGAGGAGACACAGGCTGCAATACCCGAAGGTCAGTCAGGGGCGGCCGCGCCGCCAATTCCGGAAGAAACGGCGCAGCCGGCGGCTCCCCCGCGGCGGAAACGCGGCCCTAAAAAGAAGAAGGCGGCAACCGAGAAAGTGCCTTCGGCTATCATCGACGGCGACACCAAGGTCTGACCGTCAGCGGCCTTCGCGGCGCGCCATGAAGGCGAGCCGTTCAAACAGATGCACGTCCTGCTCGTTCTTGAGCAGTGCGCCGTGCAGCGGCGGAATGAGCTTCTTCGGATCGCGCTCGCGCAAAATGTCCGGGCCGATATCTTCCACCATCAAGAGCTTGAGCCAGTCGAGCAGCTCCGACGTGGATGGCTTTTTCTTCAGGCCCGGAACCTCGCGCACCTCGTAGAACAGCTTGAGCGCCTCGGCCACCAGCCGCTGCTTGATGCCGGGAAAGTGTACGTCGATGATCGCCCGCATGGTGTAGGTGTCGGGAAAGCGGATGTAGTGGAAGAAACAACGGCGCAGGAACGCGTCGGGCAGCTCCTTTTCGTTGTTCGATGTGATGATCATCAGCGGCCGCCGCCGCGCCTTCACGGTCTCGCCGGTCTCGTAGACGAAGAACTCCATGCGATCGAGTTCGAGCAGCAGATCGTTGGGGAACTCGATATCGGCCTTGTCGATCTCGTCGATCAGCAGAACCGGCCGCTCTTCGGAAACGAAGGCGTCCCACAGCTTGCCGCGCTTGATGTAGTTGCGGATGTCGCGCACCCGCTCGTCGCCAAGCTGGCTGTCGCGCAGCCGCGACACCGCGTCGTATTCGTAGAGCCCCTGCATCGCCTTGGTGGTGGATTTCACATGCCATTCGATTAGCGGCGCGTTGAGGCTTTTGGCGATTTCCAGCGCAAGCACGGTCTTGCCGGTTCCAGGCTCGCCTTTGACCAGCAGGGGCCGCTCGAGGGTGATGGCGGCGTTGACCGCGACCTTGAGGTCGTCGGTTGCCACGTAAGCGCTGGTGCCTTCAAAACGCATGAATTCTCTCCGGAAATCGGCCCTCGACAGTAGAATGACGCCGGCAGGCCCGGCAAGCGTTACGGCGGTCGCGGGATCGTGACACGACGTGATCGCCGTTGCGCCTCGATCCGCGTTAGTAAGGGGCATGAACGAACCCTACGCCACCGGCCCAAAAACGACTGCGATCGAGACCATCACCCGCCGCGCCTGGCTGGTCGGCGGCGGCAGGGTGCCGCCCTGCAGGCTCTTGGAGTCGCCGAGCGCCGACACGGTGATGTCGATGCGGCTGCCCTGGGTGCCGAACGCCGGCAGGTTGGCGGTCACCATGACAGCGGCGACGTTGCCGGTCCGCATGGTCTGGCCGCGGACGTTGACGCCGAGGCGCTCCAGCATCGCTTGCAGCGACTGCCGGGTGAACGGGATGTTGTTGAGGGTGTCGCCGGTGCCGTTGAGACCGACCACCAGCCCGTACCCAATGAGCTGGTTCTGCCGCACGCCCTCGATATTGGCCAGGTCCTTGATGCGCGACGTCGCCGACACGCGATAAGGCCCGTCCGCGCCGGAGGGCGTGGCGATGCAAAACAAGGTCAGGGCCGCGGCCGCCGCGGCAATCGCACGATGCAACGTCCGCATCACATTGCTCCCCAATGAATTCGGACTAGTCCCTCCCTATGCCAGCGCCATGCCACCGAGAGAAGCGGATAAGTCTGTGTAATCGCAATGGATTATTTTTCGACGGCGAAGCGCGCCGTGCGACTGCTGCCGTGCGGGCGGCAAATTCTGCCGGGTGTTTACCGTCGGTTAACCATACCGGGCCACCTTTGCCGCTAATCCGGGACGCCTCCGCGTGCCGGTCAAAGGCCAAGGCCCGGCATGCGCATCTACGGATCGAACGCCACTGCCCAGGCTGCGAACGCTTCCACCACGCGTCGCGCCGGATCCGGCGGCTTTTCTATCGATGAAAGCGACGCGCCCAAGTCGGCGGCGCCGGCGGCATCGCTTCGCACCATTGGCGGCATCGACGCGCTGCTGGCTTTGCAGGGCCAGGACGACCCGGCCGAGCGGCGCCGCCGCGCGGTCAAGCGGGGGCGGATTGCCCTCGACGCCCTGGACGAGCTCAAGCTTGCGGTGCTGGACGGGGAGCCGAGCCCCTCGACACTCCAGCGGCTGAAATCGGCGACGGCGGAGCTCCGCGACAGCTGCGGCGACCAGGGGCTGGATTCCGTGCTGGCCGAGATCGAGCTTCGACTGGAGGTCGAGATCGCCAAAATGGCCCCCTCACGGCAGGGCTAAGCGGTCGAAACGACCCGATTTTTCCGCATATCCGGCTGCCCTGATTCCGTGCTTGTCGGCCACCCGGCGGCACCCTATAAGCTCTCCCCCGCGAGCTGAGAGGTTCGTTCGAGTAGGGTGGGGTCGAAATGAAGAATAAGAAGGGGATCAATGCAGTAAAGGCCGTCAACGGCATCAAGGCCGTGAACGGAACGCACGGGCATAAGGGCCTGAACGGAGGCCATAACGGCCACAGCAACGGCTCCAATGGCAGCCACGCCAACGGCATCGGAAACGGCAAGGACAAGATCTATCGGCCGACCGAAAAAGAGCCGTTCATGAACGAGCGCCAGAAGGATTATTTCCGCCAAAAGCTGACGATCTGGCGCGAAGACATCCTGAAAGAGGCCAAGGATACCCTGCAGCACCTGCAGGACGAGAACCAGAACCACCCTGATCTGGCCGACCGCGCCTCATCGGAAACCGACCGGGCCATCGAACTTCGCGCCCGCGACCGCCAGCGCAAGCTGATCTCCAAGATTGACGCCGCGCTGCACCGGATCGACGACGGAACCTACGGCTTCTGCGAAGAGACCGGCGAGCCGATCGGCCTCAAGCGCCTGGAGGCCCGTCCGATCGCCACGCTTTCGGTCGAAGCCCAGGAGCGCCACGAGCGCCGTGAGCGGATTTACCGGGACGACTGAGGGCGTCACCCACCCGATAATTTTGCGACGGCCGGGCATTGTCCCGGCCGTTGTCGTTTGGTGCGCAATGCCTGCTTACAGCGAAACCGGGCCGGCGTGCATCCGGTCGGCTCGTGATTGGCCGCCCGTACGTATTGCGCGGCCACCCAGGGCAGCTTCTCAACCAGAATCGAAATCCGCTTCAGCGGTTTCGGCAGGAACATCGTCGCGCCGTAGATGCGCGTCCAGAGCTGGGTGTGCTCGGTTAATGGTCGTTCGCGCCGCTCCCACTCGGTCAGAGCGGACTCGATCGTGGACTCCGTCCGCAGGCTTTCGGCCAGCGCGAGCGCATTCATCATGGCGTGACCGGCGCCCTGCGCGAGATAGGGCGGCATCGCATGGGCCGCGTCGCCCAATACGGCGATCCGGCCAGCCGACCATCGCTTCAGGTGGATGGTCTGGAAATGCGCCCAATGGGACTGCGGCCAGTCGGCTTCGTCGCGGATGCGGATGAACAGATCCCGCATCGCCGGAAACGAACGCGCCCACACGTCCGGGTCGATCGGCGATGTGGCGGCGGACGTGTCCTTCGTGGTGCAAGTCAGCAGCACATAGAAGGCGTCCTTGGTCACCGGGCAATAGAGCACACGTCGCTTGTCCGACCACGCCTCGATCATCACCGTGCCCTCGCGGTCGTCGGCGGCGATTTCGCCGGGGCGCCGGGGGATGTTGATGCGGACGCCGCAGTCGCGGCCGAAGATGCGGTCCTTGGTGAGGCCGTGCGCTTCGCGGATCGCAGAGTTGATTCCGTCGGCGGCGACCACGATGCCGGCGGGAAATCGTTGTCCGTCCTCGGTGGTGATGGCACCGTCCGGGTCCGCCGCGGTCACCGCCGAGTTGAAGCGGATTTCGGCCCCGGCGGCTCATGCGGTAGGGGCTGCGCACGGTCTTGCGCGTCATCACCACGTTGCCTTGCGCGTCAACGGAATCACGGCGGTCGATCCGCATGCCGCCGGCCAGAACCGCATCAAGGATGCCGAAGGATGCGAAGATGCGCGCCATGTTGTTGTGGATGGCGATGCCGTAGCCTTCGCCGCGCAGCGATTCCCGCCGCTCATGCACGCGAACGGTCCAGCCCCGCTGGGCCAGCGCGATGGCGGCAACGAGGCCGCCGAAGCCGGCTCCGACAATCTCAGCGTGACCGCTCTGCATTCCAAAGGCTCCGTTTGCTGTGCCGATCGTGGCGCGTGCATCACGAAAAAGAAAGCGGCCTCCGGCTGGGGAGCTGCCGGAGGCCGCGGTTTCCGCCGTCCGCATCGCGCGATACGGGTGGCGGGGGAGCTCTCAAGTCTTACTCAACGAGCACTGACCACTCACTGAAAAGGCAGAACGGTCGCACTCAGAACGGCAGCAGCACGTCGAGCACCTGCTGGCCATAACGCGGCTGCTGCACGTCGGTGATCTGTCCGCGGCCGCCGTAGGCGATCCGCGCCTCCGCGATCTTGCTGGAGTCGATGGTGTTGTCGCTCTGGATGTCCTCAGGCCGGACGATGCCGGCGACGATCAATTCGCGAATTTCAAAATTGACGCGGACCTCCTGCTTGCCCTCGACCACCAGGTTGCCGTTCGGCAGGACCTGCGTGACCACGGCGGCGACGTTGGTGACCAGGGCCTCGGAGCGGTTCACCGAGCCCTTGCCATCGCTGGAGGCGCTGGAATCGGCGGTGAAGATGCGGGTTGGCAGTGCCGAGTTCTGAATCGGCAGCCGCGATTTGCCGAAGAAATTTTCGACGCCGGAGTCTTCCTTGTTCTCGCGGCTGCGCTGGGTCTCGTTGGCGATCGTCGCCTTGTCGTTGAGGTTCACGGTGACGGTGAGGATGTCGCCGACCTGATGGGCGCGCTGATCCTTGAAGAAGGCCCGCGAGCCGTTCCGCCACAGCGAGTTCGGGCTGTAGGAGGCGGGCTGCGGTGTCGGCATCGGCATGTGAACCGGCTTGTAGCCCGCTTGCGTAGTTGGGTTTTCGATAGCCGACAGCGAGGGCTTTTCGCCAATCGCGGTGATGCGGTCGAACATGGCGCAGCCGCCGAGCGGAGTTCCGGCAACGAGAGCACTGAGAACAAGGACAAGACGCGAATGCATGATCGGGACGCTCACTGGGTGGGGGTGGCTTGATCGATGGTGTTGGCGGAGGTCGCAGCCGACGCCAGCAGCGGGCCCGTGGCGGCGATGCTGACGCGGCCGGGTCCGGTGATGGTGGCCTGCACGGTGCGGTTCGACTGGATGTTGAGCACGCTGATGACGTCGCCGAGCGCGCCGGCTTCGACAGCCTTGCCGCGCACGGTGAGCATGATGCCAGGCACCTCGTAGGTGATGGTGACGGCTTCGTTGCGTTGCACGATCAGCGGCCGGATCAGATCGTCGGTGCGCAGCGCCTGGCCGCTGCGCAGCGCGGCCTTGACCGCCATGCCGATCGCCTGGTCGACGGCGACGCCATCGCCGCGAATCTCGGTCTTGGGCCGGCGTTCCATCGTCACGTCGGACGCCTTGATGACTTCGCCGATCCGCAGCGATCGCGTCAGCGTCGCGGCCTCGACGGTCTCCGACAATGCGCCGGTAAACCGCAGCCCGGCCCGCCACGACAGCGTGCTGCCCGGCAGTTCGAAAGCGATGTCGAAGCGGCTGGTGCGCGGATCGAAGTTCATGCGCGAGATCACCAGTTCGCCGGTGATGGCGGGTTCGACATGCAGCGTGCGGATGTCGCGGTCGAGGATCACGGCGAGGTTCTGCCAGTCGCCGAAGCCGTATTGTCCGGCGAACGCACGGGCGATGCGGTCGGTGATGTCTTTTGAAGTGAGCGCCCGCGACAGGCGGGTCACCACGACTTCGGTGAGACCACCGGTATCGACTCCGGTGATGTCGTAGGGGCGGAGAGCGTCGGCGATGCGTGAGATCTGCACGGCGCCGGTCTGGCCCAAGTCCGGCGCGCGGAATATCGGCACGTCGGCGGCGGGACCGACGTTCTCGACGAGGTCGCCGATCCGCACGATCTCGGAGGTGACCGTGACCAGTTCCTTGAGCCGCGGCGCGGCCGGCGCGGTCTGCGCCAACGCGTGACCGCCGAAGGCCGCCGCCATGGCGAGTGCGAGGATTGTCCGGGTCATGGAGCAAATCATGGCTATTCCTCAGCGCATCATTTGTGAGGTGCTTTGCAGCATCTGATCGGCGGCGGTGATCACCTTGCCGTTCATCTCGTAGGCGCGCTGCGCGGCGATCAGGTCGGATATTTCGGTGACCGCTTCGACGTTGGCCTGTTCGAGGTTGCCCTGCTGCAGATCGCCGTAGCCGTCGGTGTTGGGCGCGCCGTCCTGCGGCGTGCCGGAGGCCGGCGTATCGACGAACAAGTTATCGCCGATGGCCTGCAGGCCGGCCTTGTTGACGAAGCGGCTGAGCGCGAGCTGACCGAGGATGCTCGGCGTCACCGATCCTGGCACCGTCGCCGACACCTGGCCGGCGGGGCTGATCGAGACCGCCTGCGCGTTGCTCGGGATGGTGATGCCGGGCTGCACGACGTTGCCCTGGGCGGTGACGATGCGGCCCTGCGCATCCATCTGGAAGGAGCCGTCGCGGGTGTAGGTGAAGGTGCCGTCCGGCATCAGCACCTTGAAGAAGCCTTCGCCGCGGATGGCGATGTTGAGGTCGGCGCCGGTCGGAGCGATGGTGCCCTGCGTCATCAGCCGCGGAGTGCCGACGGTTTTCACGCCGCCGCCGAGATCGACGCCCACCGGCTGGATGTTGCCTTGCGTGGAGGTCTGCGTGCCGATGCGCTTGACGTGTTCGTACAGCAGGTCCTGGAATTCCGCACGCTGGCGCTTGTAGCCGGTCGTGCGCATGTTGGCGATGTTGTTGGAGATGACCTGGACGTTGAGTTCCTGGGCCATCATGCCGGTCGCGGCGGTGTGCAATGCACGCATGGCTGTCTCCTACCTAAACCGGAACTTCAGCGAGCTGCTGGATGGAATTTTTTCGCAGTTCGCCCTGCTGCTGCATCATGGTGGCGACTTCCGTATAGGCGCGCGTGAGTTCGATCATGCGGGTCATCTCGATCACCGGGCGAACGTTCGACTTCTCGATCGATCCCTGCAGGACGTTGGCCTTGCCGTCCGGCACGGGCGTCGGCGCGACGCCGTCCGGCGCCGCGAAGGTCGAGGCGCCGTCTTTGCGCAGTTGCTGCGCGTTGGCGAATGTCACGAGCTTGAGTTTGCCGCGCGTGGAATCGGAGTTGAGGCTCTGGCCTTCGCGGACCTTGATTGTGCCGTTCTTGGTGATCGAGATGTCGCGGTCGGTGGGCTGCAGCACGATCGGGCCGCTGTCGCCCATCACCTTGTCGCCGGCCAGCGTGACAAGTTCTCCGAGGTTGTTGACCTGTAGCGAACCGGCGCGGGTGTAGCGCTCGCCGCGCGGGGTCTGCACCACCAGCATGCCTTAGCCATCAATGGCGACATCGAGCGGCCCGCCGGTCTGCTGGACCGTGCCCTGGCTCATGTCGTGCCAGCTCATGCTGTCCTGCACGAAACTCATGCGCCGGTCGCGCGCCGTGAACTGGTCGGAGGAGGCGCGGGGGTTGAGGTATTCCGCGAACACGGCGCCGTCGGCCTTGAAGCCGGTGGTGTTCACGTTGGCGATATTGTTGGCGACAACGTCGAGCTCCCGCTGAAGCGCGGTCTGCCTCGACAGGCCAATAAGAAGTGAATTCCCCATCGTCTTAACCGGGATTCTCCAGATGACTCCCGAACTGGCGTGAGTATTGGCGTTTTACGGCCTTGCCACAAGACCGACGCGAGGTGCCGACGCATTACCGGCTGTTCGGCCAGCCCGAACGGTGGTCGAGGGGCTGATCTGGCC
>JAPLPD010000288.1:0-5366 GCA_026400395.1 Alphaproteobacteria bacterium
CGGCGATGGCCGGCGAATGGTTGCGACGCAAGGTCATGTAAAGCCTCATCTGGTGGTCGGTGACATGTCGGCCGGGCAAGGAATCGGTCCTCTCGAAAGAGCAAACCGACCCTTTATCCAACCGCCGTTACCGCCAGACGAGGCCCTACGGGCGCACGCCGCCGCTGCTGGGGCGCCTCCGGTCGGGCTCCGCCCTCCCTTCGTCACCCCAGCAGCGGCGCATTCTCATCCTGATTGTCGCGGGATTCTCACCTTGATTGTCGCGCCGCACGGCGCAGTCGCGGCCCGATACCACTCGCATGACCTGCGCCGCCGCGCGGGCGCTTGTCGCGAAACAAGGGGGGATTGTTCTTGGCACAGGCCCCTCACTCTTCGATCGATATGTCAGCTCGCGCGCTTATTGCCTGTCTGGCCAAATCACCGAGCCTGCCTTTGTGCCCACGTCCGACGACCGCCAATGCTTCCTCGGTTACACCTGCCGAGAGGCGACGTACGGCAGGGATTGATTGGCCGACAGCTACAATCAAACGGCCTCGCTCGAGTTCCGCTTTGGGCACAATCTCTATCGGTTTGGCCAAGGCGTCCGTCCCCGAGAATCCGCTATGCTCCCATCGCGACCGAAAATGGTGCGCCGCCGCACGCGATGTGAAGTGCCAATAGCTGCCCCGAGCAGATGCAGCAAACAAGCCTATTCAATGATCTCATCTGCTCGACCGAGCAGCGTGATCGGAATCGAAAGCCCGAGAGTCTTCGCGGTCTTGAGATTGATTACGAGTGCGATCTTTACTGCTTGCTGAACCGGCAAATCGGCTGGTCGCTCACCTTTGAGGATGCGGGAAACGTACAGACCTTCCTGACGATAACCGTCATCGATGCTGGTGCCATAGCTCATAAGCCCTCCCGCCTCAGGAAAATCGCGGGACCCGTAAATTCCAGGAATTGAATTCCGCGATGCCCAGCTAACAAGCTGCTCTCTTAATCGGAAGAAGAACACGTCTGGTATGGCAATCAATGCGCCGACCCGCTGGACAACGAGGTTGGCAAGAGCCGCTGTCAAATTCGCTTCCGTCTCTGCGCGCGCGATAAACACCTTCCGACCGAGCAAGTTCTCTGCTTCCTCGACGTTCTTGATGTAGTACGCGTGATTTGGATTGTGCGGATTTATCAAGAGGCCGAGAAGCTTGGCGTTAGGGACGGCTTCACCCATTATCTCGATCTGCTTGGCCGAAATCGTGCTGACCAGGAAGCCTACGCCGGTGATGTTGCCCGTCGGCCGGTTTACGCTGGTCACCAAGCCAAGCTCGATTGGATCGCTACCCGGAGTGGCGAAGACAATAGGGACCGTTGACGTCGCTGCCTCTGCGGCCATCGCCGGGGCAGGCCCGCCACCCGTGGCAATGACGTCGACGTTGCGACTGACCAGATCGGCCGCCAATGCAGGAAGCCGCGCAGCTACGTCGTTGGCCCACCGGTATTCAATCCGAACGTTTTGGTTTTCGACAAACCCGCCCGCAGCCAAACCTTTGTGAAAAGCAATCAGGCGCGGGTTGAATGCGTCCCGCGAACCCATCCCCAGATAGCCGATGACGGGCATGCTGGACTGCTGAGCGAACGCGCACACCGGCGCTACCGACATGCTGCCTAGAAATGCCCGTCTCCGCATGTTCGCCCCTAGTATCAGTCAGACATCGTATCGGGTCCAAGCATGCTTCGTAGGAGGCTCAGAGCCTTTTGCAAAGGTGTTGTGATGGGTCATTTTCGACGCTGCATGGTGCGACGTCCGCTCCGGGTTAGTAGCCGACATTTGCACCGCAGCAATCGACCTCTGATTCGTGCTAATCAGCGACATTCGCACTGCGTTAAATAGCCTTCTACTCGATCACCTCGTCGGCGCGGGCGAGCAATGTGGAAGGCACTGTGAGGCCGAGTGCTTTGGCAGCTTTGACATTAATTATCATTTCGAACTTGATAGGCTGCTCAACTGGCAAATCGGCCGGCTTTGCTCCTTTCAATATCTTGTCCACATAGCTGGCGGTCCGGCGATACATGTCCGTAAAGCTAGGCCCATAGAAGATCAGTCCCCCGGCCTCGACGAACTCTCGTCCCCCATAGATCGCGGGCAATCTGTGCTTTGCCGCAAGCTCGGCAATCAAGTTACGGTGAGCTTGCGTCAACGCCTCCAGCCCAACCACGACGGCGTCAGAGCTTTTATCGAGCGTGGCGAAAGCACGCTCGATGTCCTTGCGGTTGCGCACGTCGAACAAGCGGAAGCGCCACCCTTTGGATTGGGCAGCTCGTTCCAGTTCCCTTAATTGTGGCGCGGTGACCGGATTGCTCATGTTTAGCAATGCTGCAATTCCTGACGTCGCCGGGACGAGCTCTTTGAGCAATTCCATTCGCTTCGGCTCTAGGTCTGGTTGAACTCCGCTCAGCCCAGTGATGTTTCCGCCCGGTCGAGAAAGGCTCGTTACCACGAGAAGCGGCTCGCCAAGGCCCGCTATAACGACAGGGATGGTTTTCGTCGCGTTTTTGGCCGCAAGCGCCGCAGGAGTACCCCGCGTGATAATGAGATCGACGTTAAGACCGATCAATTCGGAAATGATCCCAGGAAACAGCGCGGCGTTTCCATCGGCGGATCGGTATTCAAGTGCCAGATTGCGCCCCTCGACGTATCCAAGTTCCTGCAAGCCCTTTCGAAGCGCCTTGAGATTGGCGGCATTGAGCTCGGCAGATATCACCTCGGCGATGCCAATTCGGTAAGTTTTGCCGACCGGCTGCGCCCGCGCAGTCACCGTCCAGGCCGCTGCGCCTCCAATTGCACCTAGAAACTCACGTCGTCTCATGCTCGCGCCCCAGGCTGAGAGGCAACATCGTATCGGCTCAAACGAGTGAATTGATAGGGGTAGAAACCCTTTCCGCGATTGCAACATAACACGCTGCCCGATGTCGCTGTTGGGTCATCAGCGCCCGACACCACTCAGCGCCCGGGCATTCCGATGTCGGCTGTGCCCCCACGAGCGGACATCACCACTTCCGCGTCGCACAGACGTGATGTAACCTCATCTTCTCATTCCCGGCAGATGTGATGCCCGTGCCGGTACGCACTCCAATTTTCGATCTTCGATGGGGCCGCGCCAGCGCTCTGCCACCCTGCGCGTTGCCCCACTGGATCCATTACCAGGCAAGGAACGCTATGAAAACTTCACGCCGTCGATTTCTGGGTCTGGCGGGGGCCGCGGCCGTGCTCCCTGCGTTATCGGGTCTTGCCCGCGCGCAATCCTATCCGGCGCGGCCAGTGCACCTGATCGTCGCATACCCGGCCGGCAGTGCACCCGATACCATTGCGCGGCTGGCAGGGCAGCATTTGTCGAATCGTCTCGGTCAGCAATTTGTGATCGAGAACAAGCCGGGCGCGGCCAGCAATATAGGTACCGAATATGTCGCGAAGGCCGAGCCCGATGGCTACACGATCCTGATGCCGGTCTCGACCAACACGGTGAACGCGGCGCTGTACCGCAATCTCAAGTTCGATTTCATCAGTGATATCGCGCCCATCGCGGGCATCGCCAGGACTGCCTTCGCCATCACCGTGCCGGCGTCGTTCCCACCGCGGACACTGTCGGAATTCGTCGCTTATCTCAAAGCCGATCCCGGCAAAGTCAACATGGGCTCGGCTGGAATTGGCGGCGTGCAACATGTATCCGGCGAGTTGTTCCAGTTGATGACCGGAACGAAGATGGTTCACGTCCCGTATCGCGGCGATTTCATGCCCGATCTGATCGCCGGGCAGGTGCAGGTCGTCTGGGTTCCCATCGCGCAGGCGCTTCCGATGATCCGCGAAGGAAGGTTGCGTGCGCTCGCGGTGACCACCACTCAACGGGTGGCGGCGCTGCCGGACGTGCCGGCCATCGACGAGCTTGTGAGCGGCTACGAGTCGTTCGGCTGGTACGGGCTGGGCGCGCCCGCCAAGACACCTCGCGAGATCACAAGCAGACTCGCCGACGCGATGATCGACGCGCTCGCCGATCCAGTGTTGAAGGAGCGGCTTTCTCAATTGGGCTTTGATCCGATGCCATTAACATCCGACGCGTTCGCAAAACACGTCGCCGGTGAGATCGATAAATGGTCCCGGGTGATCAAAGCCCAGAGCATCCAGGTAAATTGATGCCGATCGCCCGAAACGTTTACGTCCGTGTCTGCGAGCGGGCAGAACTGGAAATGCTCAATCTGCCCAATCTGTCCATTTTCGCCCTAATGACCGAAAGCGGACCGCGTCGGCCGGGGAGGGGATTGCCAAGCCGGTGAGCCCCACGGCTGCGGGACACATGCGGAGCGAAATAGCTGCGCCGTAACATTGCAGCGGATCACAAAAGGCTACGGCTCCATTCCGCCTTCGGCGAGAAACCGTTCGAGCCAGTGAATGTGATAATTGCCGTCGATGATGTCCTGGTTGCGGACGAGCTTGCGGAACAGCGGCAGCGTCGTCTCGATCCCGTCCACCACGAATTCATCGAGAGCGCGGCGCAGCCGCATCAGGCATTCGGTGCGGGTCTTGCCGTGCACGATCAGCTTGCCGACCATCGAGTCGTAGAACGGCGGTATTGTGTAGCCCTGATAGACCGCAGAATCCACGCGCACGCCAAGCCCGCCGGGCGGATGGTACGACGCGATCTTGCCGGGCGAAGGCAGGAAGGTTGACGGATTTTCCGCATTGACGCGGCATTCGATTGAGTGGCCGCGGAACTCGACCTCCTGCTGCGTGCACGGAAGTTCGCCGCCGGCGGCGACGCGGATCTGTTCGAGCACAAGGTCGATGCCGGTGATCATTTCGGTGACCGGATGCTCGACCTGGATGCGTGTGTTCATCTCGATGAAATAGAACTGGCCGTCCTCGTAGAGAAACTCGATGGTTCCGACGCCGAGATATTTGAGCTCGCGCATGGCGTTGGCGACGGTCTCGCCGATCTGGTGACGGGCGGCGATGTTGAGCGCGGGCGAGGGGCTTTCCTCGAACACCTTCTGGTGACGGCGCTGCAGCGAACAGTCGCGCTCGCCCAGGTGGATCGCGTTGCCGCGGCCGTCGCCCAGCACCTGGACCTCGATATGACGCGGTCTTTGCAGATATTTTTCCAGATAGACCGCATCGTCGCCAAACGCCGCCTTGGCCTCCGAACGTGCGGTGGCCAGCGCGGTCGCAAGCTCATCTTCAAGATGCGCGACCTTCATGCCGCGTCCGCCGCCGCCGGCGGCGGCTTTCACCAGAACCGGAAAGCCGATCTGACGGGCGATGGCGATGGCATCGCTGTCGGACGTCACCCCGCCGTCGGAACCCGGCACGCAGGGGATGCCGAGCCGTTTCGCGGTGC
>JAPLPD010000288.1:5436-16504 GCA_026400395.1 Alphaproteobacteria bacterium
GTGCGCTTGGCCTCGATCTTGTCGCCCATCTGGCGGATGTGCTCGGCCTTGGGGCCGATGAAGTGGATGCTGTGATCGGCGAGAATCTCGGCGAACCGCGCATTCTCCGACAGGAATCCGTAGCCCGGATGCACGGCGTCGGCCCCGGTTATCTCGCAGGCGGCGAGCAGGGCCGGGATGTTGAGATAGCTGTCCTTGGCGGGAGGCGGGCCGATGCAGACACTCTCGTCGGCGAGGCGCACATGCATGGCGTCGGCGTCGGCGGTCGAGTGTACGGCGACCGTCGGGATGCCAAGCTCCTGACAGGCGCGCAACACCCGGAGTGCGATCTCGCCGCGGTTGGCAATGAGGATTTTGTCGAACATTGTGCGGGGCTGCCCCCGTCTCTCACTCGATGATGACGAGAGGCTCGCCGAACTCGACCGGCTGGCCGTCCTCGATCAAGATTTGCGTCACCGTGCCGGACCGCGGCGCCGGAATCTGATTCATGGTCTTCATGGCTTCGATGATCAGCAGCGTCTCGCCGACCACAACCTTGCTGCCGAGATCGATGAACGGGGCGGTGCCGGGCGCGGCGCCCCGATAGGCCGTCCCGACCATCGGAGAGGTGACGGCGCCGGGATGCTTGGCGAGATCGGCGGGCGCCAGCGCAATCGGCGCGGGCGCTGCGGTGGGCAAGGGGGCGGCGGCGCCGGGCGCTGCGGCCTGAATCATCGTGCTGCCGCGGCCCACCCGCACGCGAAGTCCGGCGCGCTCTATTTCGATCTCGGTCAGCCCGGTTTCGTCGAGAAGTTTCGCGAGCTCGCGGATCAGTTCCTTGTCGATCGATGACTTTTCTTCGGCCATGTCTTTGTCTTTGGGGGGCATGCTCAGGGCTTGCTTTTTGCGGCGGTCAGCGCGACCAGCCCGTCGATGGCAAGCGCATAGCCCTGGATGCCGAAGCCGCAGATCACGGCTTTGGCGGCGAATGAAATGTATGAATGGTTTCGCCACGGCTCGCGCGCGTGGATGTTGCTGATGTGGCATTCGATCGTCGGCACGCCGATGCCTTTGATCGCATCGTGGCAGGACACCGAGGTGTGGGTGAGGCCGCCCGGATTGAACACGATGCCGACAGCCTTGCCGGCGCCGGCCTCCTGGATCCAGTCGACGATCGCGCCTTCGTGGTTCGACTGGCGGAATTCGACCGCGAGGCCATGCGTTTCGGCGGCCTTGCGGCAGAGCTTCTCAACGTCCTTGAGCGACGAATGGCCATAGATATGCGGCTCGCGGGTGCCGAGCAGATTGAGGTTCGGACCGTTCAGCACGTAGATGGTTTTGGCCATCGATTTCGCCATTGGGAGCGCCTAGGGGCTTGTCGGCGCTGATAAATCGTCGCCGCGCCGGGGTGTGTCCGCTTTATAGGCAGGCCGCCCGCAAAGGGGAAGCCCGCCGGCCGGGCCGGTTTGATGCCTGGGACTTAGTTCGACGCCGGCTTGATGTCCAGAAGCGTGCCGGTTGAGGCGACCTGCGCGCGCTGGGCGTCGATCGCCGCGCCGAACTCGGACGGGCCGCCCGGGTTGACCACCTGGCCGGTGGAGAGGAGTCGCGCGGTGATGGTGGGGTCGGCGGCGGCCGTCTTCACGTCGGTGGAAATCCGCTCGCGGATTTCAGCCGGCATGTCGCGCGGACCGAATAGGCCAGTCAGACCCTCGATCCGGATGTCGGGATAGCCGGCCTCGGTGGTGGTGGGGACGTCGGGGGCGATGGACGCGCGCTCGCCTGCGGTCACGGCGATCATCCGGACAGAACCCGCCTGCACCCGCGGCCGGACGATCGCGATCGCCGACATCATAACCTGGATGCGGCCTTCGGCGAGATCGTTCACCGCCTGCACGGTGTCGCGGTAGGGCACCTTGGCGATCTCGATGCCCATCTTTTTCTGGAAGCCGGCGAATACGAAATCGAACATGCCGGTGATGGTGGCCCAGTTGAGCTTGCCCGGATTGGTGCGCGCGGCCTCGACCAGATCTTTCACGCTCTTGATGTCGGAGGAGGCCGGCACCACCACGGCGACGATGGTGTTGGAGATGCGCGCGATCGGCGCGAGATCGCGGGGGTCGTAAGGCAGCTTGTCGTGCAGATAGGGATGCGCCGTGAACGACGAGGTCGGCGCCATCAGCAGCACGTGGTCGTCCTTGGCGCCGGTGAAGGCGGTGATGGCGACGATGCCGTCGCCGCCGGGCCGGTTCTCGACGACAACCGGCTGGCCCCACTTGGTCGAAAGCTTGTCGGCGATCAGCCGCGCTCCGATATCGACGCCGCTGCCGGGACCGAGCGGCAGGATGAGCCTGACGGTCCTCGTCGGCCAGCTCTGTGCGCCGGCGGGCACGGCGGTGGCCGCCAGCGCACAGGCAGCGATCAGCGAGCGCAGCAGCTTGGTCGCAACGCGCATGATGGCGCTCCGGCTCAGCAGGTTGTCGTTTTGCCGCAGCGGGCTGCGTTGATGTTTTCCTTGAGCTTGTCGAGGCCGACGGCGCCGACCACCACGTTGCTGCCGATGACATAGCTCGGCGTGCCGTTGAGACCGAGCTTCTCGGCGAGGCTCAGGCTTTCCTCGAGGGTCTGCTTGACTTCGTCGCTCGCCAGATCGCGCTCGATCCGCGCCATGTCCAACCCGACCTCCTTGGCGACCGCGAGCGCGCGCGCCTTATCGACCTGGCCGCGGCCAGTCAGCAGCTTCTGGTGAAAGTCCATGTACTTCTTGCCCGGTTTGTCTTGCATGCGGACGGCGACGGCCACGCGGGCGGCCTCGACCGAGCTCGGCCCGAGCACCGGAAACTCCTTCAGCACCACCTTGAGCTTGGGATCGGACTTCATCAGTTCGACCATGTCGGACATGGCGCGCTTGCAGTAGCCGCAATTGTAATCGAAGAACTCGACGAAGGTGACGTCGCCCTGCGGATTGCCGGTCACCACCTGACGCGGGGAGTTGAAGATGATGTCGGCGTTGTTCTTGACGGCGGCCTGGTTTTTCAGGGCTTCGTCGGCTGCCTGCTTCTTCTCCAGTTCGGCCATCGCCTCCTGAAGCACCTCAGGATGCTTGATCAGGTATTCGCGGACGATCTTTTCGATCTCGCCGCGCTGCGCGTCCGGAAAGCTCTGTGCGTGCGCGGCGAAGGCGCCGAGCATCGTCGTAAGGCTGGCCGCGAGTGCCAGGCGGGCGAGGAAGCGCATGACGTTTCGTCCTTTCAAGATTCAGTGTCCGGGGCCGGCAGATTTTACCGTCAGAATGTCGTCGGCCTTGACCCAGCCGGGCGAGCCGACTGGAAATCGGGTCTTGGCGCGGGCGGCAAGCTGGCGGGCGGTCGGATGGTCGCCGCGCATGAACGCGGCAAGCGCCGACGCCAGATCGGCCTGCGCGAGGTCGCCCTTGCGGCCATACGCCAACGCGAGTTGCGAATAGCCCTCCACCGATTCGGGTTCCTGGGCAAGCGCGGTCCGCAACAGCGTCACCGCCTCGTCGGCGGACTTGCCGGTGTTGGCGCCGTTCAGCGCCTGCGCGAGCAGCACCTGGATCAGCGCCGGGTAAGGGGCGAGCTGGATCGCGCGGTGCAGCGGCGCAATGGCTTCCGCCGGCTTGCCGCCCTCGAGCAGTGCCTGTCCCTTCAGTTCATAAAAATAGGGGTTGTTGGGTTGGGCCTGGATCAGGCCGTCGATCTGGGCGAGGGCGCCGCGCAGATCGGCATGACGGTAGGTGGAGATCGCGCGTGCGTAGCGGGCCGGCAGACTGACGTCAGAGGGTGGATAGCGGCGCGCCACCGTATCGGCGCGATCCAGGAACCCGGTCAGCTTGGCGCGCATCATATCGTGCCGCAACTGCAACTCGGGCGGATCCTTTTTGTCCCAGTTGGGACTGTTCCGGGCCAGGATTTCGAGCGCGGCGACGCGCTCCGCCGGCATCGGATGCGACTGCATGTAGGGGTCGGCGTTTTGCGAGGCGAACAGGATCTGATCGGACAGCCGCCTGAAGGTATCCGACATACCTTTTGCCGATTGTCCGGTGGCGGCGAGGAACTTCACGCCGCCGCGGTCGGCCTGCTCCTCCTGCGCGCGCTGGTAGGACAGCAGCGAGCGGCGGATCGTCTCTTGCGGGCCGAGAATGGCCGCCGCCGGATTGCCGCCGCCGCGGGCGGCGGCCGCCGCGCCGATGCCGAGGATCATGGCGACGATCGACGCCATCTGCGCGTTCGCGAGCTGCTGGCGCAGCCGCGACAGATGTCCGCCCGCCATGTGGCCGGTCTCGTGCGCGAGCACGCCGATGACTTCGTTGGGAACCTTGGCATCGATCAGCGCGCCGGCATTGATGAAGATGTGCCGGCCGTCCATCACGAACGCGTTGAACGAGCGGTCGTTGATTATGATGACCTGGATTTTCTGCTGGCCGAGACCGGCGGCTCGCAGGATCGGCTGCGTGTAATCGCGCAGGAGCTGTTCGATCTCCGCGTCGCGGATGACCGGCATGCCGGGCGGCAGAGTTTGCGCGCGCGCCGGCGTCGGCGCGACAGTCGGCGTGAAACCGACGGCAAACGCGGTCAGCAACGCCATCGCCCGCGCGGCTGGCGTACTGTGCCGCACCCTGTTAGTGCTTCCGGCGTCAATCATATCAGTCGAGACCGCGAGCCCAATGTTTCGCCAACCTAGTGGCGCCCCCAGACAGGGTCAACGCGGGTTACGTTCACGAGTGGGTGCACCTCGCGTTGTCTGCAGCGCAAGCACGTAAGGAACGGCCGAATGCGGCAACACAGGGGCGGCGCCATCACGCATTGCTTAACGCGGCCATTGCGGCGACGTGCCGCCCGGGAGAATTGACTGTGACGCTCGATTCTGCGCGCCGGTTGATGGCGCCGTCCGCCCGCAGCGACGTCCCCCCGTTCATGGTGATGGACGTCATGGCGGCGGCGGCCCGGATCGAGGCGGCGGGCGGCCGGGTCGTCCACATGGAGGTCGGCCAGCCGGCATTCGGCGCGCCGTCACCGTCGATCGCCGCCGTGCAGGCCGTGCTCGGCAAAAGCGCACTGGGCTACACCGAGTCGCTCGGCATCCCGTCGCTGCGCGCGCGGATCGCCCGGCATTATGCCGAGGCTTATCGCGTGGAGATCAACCCTGATCGGGTGATCGTGACGACCGGGTCGTCGGCCGGATTCATCCTGGCGTTTCTTTCGATGTTCGAGCCGGGCGACCGGGTCGCCATCGCCAATCCCGGCTATCCGCCGTATCGCCACATTCTCAAGGCTCTCGGCTGTGAGGCGGTGCTGATCGAAACCGATGCGGCGACGCGCTTTTCCATCACCGGCGAAACGCTTCGGGCGGCCCACGCGAAGAAGCCGCTCGCCGGCGTTCTGGTCGCAAGTCCGGCCAACCCGACCGGCACGATGATGACGCCTGAATCGTTGGGCGAGTTGATCCGTGTCGCCGAAGACGCAGGCATCAAGGTCATTTCCGACGAGATCTATCACGGGCTGGACTACGCGATGCAGGCCGAAACCGCGACGCGGCTGTCGGACAACGCGGTCGTCATCAACTCGTTTTCGAAATACTTCTGCATGACCGGCTGGCGCATCGGCTGGATGGTGGTGCCGCAATCGCTGGTGCGGCCGATCGACCGGCTGCACGGCAACCTCGCAATCTCGGTGCCGACGCTGTCGCAGATCGCGGCGGAGGCTGCGTTCAACGGGCGGCCGGAACTCGATGCGATCAAGCACGGCTACCAGACCAACCGGAAAATTCTGATCGAGGGGCTGCCGAAGGCCGGGCTGGACAAATTCCTGCCGGTCGATGGAGCGTTCTATCTCTACGCCGATGTCTCGGCATTCTCCGAAGACAGCTTGGATTTCGCCAAGCGGTTGCTCGAAGAAGCGCATGTCGCGGCGACGCCTGGTGTCGATTTCGACCCCATTAACGGCCGCCGCTTCGTGCGCTTCTGCTACGCCGGCTCCGCCGCCGACATGAACGAGGGGGTCGAGCGCATCGGAGCCTGGCTCAATAAGTGTCCCCGGCGTTAAGGGATCGCCGAACGCGCCGTCCTGGACGAAGCCGCGTGGCTGCGCCGAAAGCGCGCGGGGCTGCCGGCGCGATTGTCGAAGCATCGCGCCGCCGTTAGTCTGCCCGGCAACCAGACACGACAATGACGCGAGGAAACGACATGAGGCTTGAGCGGGTCATGCGGCCGTTGAGTTCCACGCTGCTGTTCGCGTGCGCCATGCTGGCGATGCCCAGCAACGCAGGCGCGCAAGGCAGCTACCCCGACAAGCCGATCCGGATGATCGTGCCGCAGGCGCCCGGCAGCGCCACTGACAACGTGGCGCGCGTGTTCGCCGCAGCGCTTGGGCCCGAACTGGGCCAAACCATCATTATCGAGAACAAGCCAGGGGCTGCCTTCACCATCGGCCTCGATCTGGTCGCCAAGGCCGCGCCCGACGGCTACACGCTCGGCGTCGGCCCCGTCGGCGCGCTGGCCATCAGTCCCAACATGGTGGCGAAGCTGCCGTTCAGCGTCGAGAAGGACTTCCAGCCGATCATGGTGATCGCGCGCGGGCATCTGCTCGTGGTCGTCGCGCCGTCATCGCCGATTCAGTCGCTCAAGGACTTGATCGACGCGGGCAAGAAAAATCCCGGCACGCTGACCAACGCCTCGTCGGCGAGCGGCTCGCCCGGGCACGTCGGGGCCGAATTGTTCAAATCCATGGCGGGCATCGATGCCGTGCATGTGCCGTATCGCGGCGGCGCGACCGCCACGACGGACCTGATTGCCGGGCGGGTGTCGTTCATGTTCGAGAGTCTCAATTCGCTTTCGCCGCACGTGCGCTCCGGCGCGGTGCGCGGGCTCGCGGTCAGCGGCGACAAGCGCTCGATCAACTTCCCGGACATCCCGACGGTCGCTGAGGCGGGCGTGCCGGGATACAGCGCGCCGACCTGGACCGGGCTGATCGGGCCCGCCGGTATGCCGAAGGCCATCGTCGACAAGATCAACGCGGCGGCCAATCGCGTGCTGGCGACGCCAGCCTTCAGGGAGCGCTTCGCGGCGGTCGGCGATGAATTGGCGGGCGGCACCCCCGAGGAGTTCGGCGCGACCATCAAGAACGATCTGGCGAAATGGAAGGACGTGGTGCAGCGCTCGGGCGCCAAGCTCGAGTGACGCTGCGCCACCGATAGAGCCGCGTACGCACGTTTCAGCCTGGACCGATCGTGTCCGGCGCTGCGCGCTGTCGCGCTGACGGCGGCAGAAATGCTGCTGACGACCCAGTCCAGCTTGGTGCCTGGCGGTAACCTTGCTGCGGCAGCAATTCGAAGCGGCACGGTTGCGTCCGGGCGGACGGCTTTGATCCACATCAATGTTCGCCGGAGGAGGGGCGATATCATTTTCAAGAAATTGAATATGTGAGGTCGATGGTGCCGTCATTTCTTGACAAGGCTTGGTCGCCGTATGTCGCGGGAGTAGCAATCGGATTGTTGCAGATTCCGGCGTTTCTCATGGTCGAGACCGCGCTGGGTGCTTCATCGTCCTATGTCACGGTCGGGGCGTTCCTCGCGAGTTGGGGCGCCCCTTCATTGCTGAAGATCGACTACGTTGCCAGGCACGTCGTGGCGAACGCCAAGAACTGGTGGCAGGTGGCGCTGGTCGTCGGCATCGCGATCGGCGCATTCATCTCGATGAAAATGTCCGGGGCCAAGCGGCATGCCATTTCTCCGATTTGGACCCGGGCGCTGGGTTCGCCGTCACCTGCGTTGCGTTACGCAGTGGCATTCACGGCCGGCTTCATCATGCTTTTTGGCGCGCGAATCGCCGATGGATGCACCAGCGGCCACGGTTTATCCGGGCTTGCGCAATTGTCCGTGGGCTCGACGGTGGCCGTGGTCGCCATGTTCGCCGGCGGCATTGTTGTCGCGTCGCTGATGCTGCGCCGAATTTGACCCAAGGAGTTCAGATGGGCACCGTTGCGCTTGGGGTCCTCAGCGGCCTGCTGATGGGAATCGTGTTTGGCTTCGCGCTCGAAAAGTCGCGCGTATTCGAACCCGGAATCATCGTCGGACAGATGCAGTTGAGCAACTTCATCATGCTCAAGGTCTTTCTGACCGCGGTTGCCACCGGAGCGTTGGTTCTCGCGGTTCTCAATGGCTTCGGTTTCGTCAAGTTGCAGCCCAAGGCGGCGCTTTACGCCGCGGATGCTGTCGGCGGGGTGCTGTTGGGCGCGGGCATTGCGCTGGCCGGAGCCTGTCCAGGCACCACGCTCGCGCAGATTGGAGTCGGCTATAGGGATGCACTGTTCACGCTCGCGGGCGGGTTGTTTGGCGCCGTCGCGTTCTCCTATGCACAGCCCTGGCTGGACAAGGCGCTGATCGGCACCGGACCCAAGCTGATCTTTTCCGATCTTGTCGGCATCCCTTACTGGCAGGGTGCGATCGCTCTCGCCGCGGCCATCGTCGTCCTTCTGTTCGTCATGGAGCGGCTGCGGCCGTGGCGCGACGATCTTAGGACGGACAACGACGGCAATGCGCGGTCCGCTGTAGCGGAATCCGGCGGCCGGATGGTTCCGGCCGAATAGACATTTCTGATCAACCGAAAGGCAAGATTCATGACGAATGTTGGACTTATCGATCGGGCCGCGCGCCTCGCGATCGGCATTGCTCTCATCTGTTATGCGATCCCCTTGGGGTTCGCGCAGTCCGGATGGAACTGGGTCGGCTGGATTGGGGTCGTACCGTTGCTGACAGCGGTGTTTGGCATTTGTCCGGCGTATTCGCTGTTCGGCATCAACTCCTGCGCGACACGCCCCTCCGCATGATGCGTGCCGGCCCGGCGTATGCACGTGCCGCTACGCGTGAGCCAGGATCTCTCCAAGGTCCATTTGAAGGCCGGTGTGAGGGCCGCTAGAATGCTTTCGGCAGAAGGAATTGTGCAATGAGCTACACGCTTGATCAATATTCAGCCGATTGCCGCGCCGCACTGTCGAAGGACGCTGGCCTGGCGGGCCGCGAACTGGCGCGCCAGTACACCGAGAGGGCGTGCACCGATCCGCAATTCGTCAGCGAATATCTCGGCCCGAAAGCAGAGGCCGAACGAAATGTGCTCTATGAAGATCCCGATCTGCATTTTTGCATTGTCGCCCACGTTTACAAGGGCGCCAAAAACAGTTCGCCGCACGATCACGGTCCGAGCTGGGCGATCTACAGTCAGGTGACCGGCGTCACGGAAATGACCGATTGGCGGCTCCTCGAAAAGCCGGCGAATGGCCGGCCCGGCAAGGTCGTGAAGGGGCGAACCTACGACCTGACGCCCGGAAAGGCTCACGTTTACAATGAGGGGGACGTGCACTCACCGCGGCGCGAGTCCGAGACGCGCCTGATCCGCATCGAGGGCGTCGATCTCACCAAGGTCAAGCGCGAAAAGTTCGAAATCGCCGCCTGATGACCCCGGGAGTTCCTCGCACACGGACACTGGTGTCGATGGCGTTGCTCGTTGCCGCGGTGCTGGCAGGGGCATCGCTGGCGTGGGCGCAACATCACCGGCACGGCGGCGGTGAACAGGGCGTTGCCGCCAGCGCCAAAGACGATCGCGAATTCGTCCGCTTTCCCGATGCGTTGCGCGAGCATACGCTGGCCAATATGCGCGATCACCTGCTCGCCCTGCAGGAGATTCAAGAGGCCATGGCGCGCGGTCAGGAGGCCGTTGCAAGCCGCGTGGCGGAGCAGCGTCTCGGAATGAGTTCGCTCGGCCTGCACGGAGCTCATGAGGTGGCCAAATATATGCCGCAAGGCATGCAAGACATCGGCAGCCAAATGCATCGAAACGCCAGCCGGTTCGCCATCGAAATCCAGAACTCCGGCGCAACCGGAGACCTCAAGCCCGCGCTCGAATCTCTTTCGAATGTGACAAGCGTGTGCGTTGCGTGCCACGCCGCTTACAGGCTCAGATGATCTTTAGATGTTGAGAGTTTGGCTCAGTCCCAGGTCGATTGCTGCCGGGCTGTGCGGCAGCGTTGCCCATGCACTGCTTTTGTATGGAAAATCCCGCAGCGGCATCCTTCCGTCGTTTCAACCTTATGAACGCTTCCAGATGGTGCTCAGCCAGTGGGTCGGGAGCGACGTTCATCCGCTGGTGCCCTGGGCGCTGTCATTTCTCAACGGTTCGATTGTTCTGAGCTTTGCGTTCGCCCAATTTTATCGGCGCATTCCCGGCAGCAACAGCGCGGTCAAGGGCGCTATTTTTGCCGTTCTTGGATGGGTTGTAATGGGGCTCATATTCTTTCCGCTACTCGGCATGGGAGTGTTCGCGGCGCAGATCGGCCTTGGTATCGGGCCGGCCGTGTTTTCTTTCGCGATGCTTTTGACCTACAGCATCGTCATGGACGTTGTATATTCGGCGCTCGATCCAGCGGCTGTGCGCCGGCAACGTCAATAACCCGATGGATGCCTGCTGTCCGGGCTGGATCAGCCCGGTCGCCGCCGCGCTGCAATGTAGCCAACGTCCTAGAATTCGACGTCGAGCTCTTTCATCTCATCAGGTTCGGTCTTGGCGGCCGCGATCCACTCCTGCATGTGCGGCAGCGCCATGATCGCCTTGCAGTAGGCGGCGCAGGTTGGGTCGAGTTTCACGTCATAGGTGAGTGGTCTGCCCCCTGAGAAGTGGTCCTCCCTGAAGTATGGCTTATGGCCTGATGGAGGATCGAAGAATGGCAAGGAAGAGACACACGGCTGAAGAGATCGTCACGAAGTTGCGGCAGGTGGATGTGCTGACCTCGCAGGGTCGGTCGGTCGCAAAAGCGGTTCGGACGATAGGTGTGACGGAAGTAACGTACTATCGCAGGCGCTCGGAATACGGCGGGCTGAAGGGCGATCAGGTCAAGCGGCTAAAGACGCTGGAGTCAGAGAACAAGCAGTTGCGGCGTGCCGTCTCTGATTTGACGCTGGAGGAGCTATGCGGGATTTTGGGTGACGAGGTTGATCAGGCGGCGTGGTGAGCCGGCATTTCAGTGACCTCGATTCCGTTTTTGAATTTGACTCCTTGAACGACCTTTGGCAACTGGTT
>JAPLPD010000015.1 GCA_026400395.1 Alphaproteobacteria bacterium
CCATCGGGAAATGATGCCCAATTCAACCGCCTTACGAAACCCCGAAAACCCAGTATCCATAGGCCTTCAGGCCGCATTCCCCATCAGATTCACCCACTCGTTTTCCTGATGAGCCATATAAGTAATGGTCGTCAAACGGGCTTCGGCAGCCTATGTTCGCCACGACACAAAAGTCGTTGAACGCCGCAACCTGGATCTCAATGTGACCCGCACCTCAACCGTACGCAAAACGCCTAATCGCAGCCGCGCCGCAATTAATGGGCGCCGCAGCACATCCGCCATACCTCCGGATCCAGCCGTGGCCGGCGATAACTCGGCCTATCTCGCATCGGTCCATGACCCGCTCGATAGCAGCATTCCTTTCCTGCTCCGCCGCACTTCGCGCTATTTCCGGCTTGGCATGCAGATCCGCTCGCGGCAGTACGATCTTGGATTTTCCCATTGGTTTTTCCTGCGTTCACTCTGGATCAACGACGGCATAACGCAACGCGAGCTTTGCAAGCGCATTGAAGCGCCGGAGCCGGCGGCGGTCGCGGCACTTCGCGTTCTGGAGAACAAAGGCTACGTCCGAAGATTGAGAGACAAAGACAACCTGCGCAAGACCCTCGTGTTCATCACGCCTAAGGGCTATGCCCTTCGCACAAAGCTTCTGCCGCATGCGTTCGAGTTAGCTAAGATTGGCGAGAATGGTATTTCGAAGCGCGACCTGGCCTTTCTGCGCACTTTACTGAACAAGATTCACAGCAACATGATTATTGCGCTGCAAACCGAGCTCGCCGAAATCGGAGATTAAGACGATGACGCGGGCGGAAACTGAGGTGGTCCCTTTTTCCGGGACAGAATGGCGGCTTGGCCAAGATTGATACTGGGTGATTCAGCCGCCAATTTCTCTTGATCTGCCTGCATAGAGTAGGACCACCGCGGTCACGTTTCGGCTGTCAGTTGCGAACGTCCGCGGATCATATCGGCGGCCTTTTCAGCCATCATGATGACGCAGGCGTTGATGTGAGCGGATACGAGGTCCGGCATTGCCGAGGCGTCCACCACACGAAGCCCGTCGATGCCACGGACACGCAATTGCGGATCGAGAACGCTGCTTTCGTCCTCTGCCATCGCACAGGTCCCACAAGGATGGTGTGCGGTGATGGCCGTCCGACGAATCCAAGCCTCGATGTCGGCGTCGGTTCTACCCGCATCCGCCGGCGTCAGTTCCTTGCCGATGAACGGTTTAAGTGGCGCTTGCGCAGCGACTTCGCGTGCGCGTTTTACGCCTTCGCGAAGGGTCGGCAAGTCGTTAGGAGCTGAGAAAAAGTTGAAGACGAGACGCGGAACAGCCGTTGGATCGGCAGACCGAAGCAGCACCTCGCCGCGGCTTTCCGGATGCAGCATTGTCGGCCGAATACCGGTGCCGTCCGCAAAGCGGGACTTGATGCCTGGAAACCAAAGATGGGCATTCATAGAAGTGGACCGGAACATAAACTCAATATCCGGAACCGCGAGTTCCGGCCGGGTCTTGACGAAAGCATGCAAGGCTCCGGGTAACCGCGTCGCCGGGCCAACTCCAAAAAAATACGCGGAGAGCATCGCAACGGCCATGCGATCGAACCGCATGTCCTCTCGGAAGTCGCCTCCGGCGGGGCGTTCGTAAAGACACCAAAGCGCAAGGTGGTCCTGCAGATTACGGCCGACCGGAAGATCAACGACCGGCGCTATGCCATGCTCGCGCAGATGGGCTGCAGGTCCTATGCCGGAAAGCATGAGAAGTTGCGGCGTATTAAAGGTGCCGGCGGAGAGGATCACCTCGCCCGCATGCGCGCGAGCGAGCTTCCCATTCTTCACGTAGTCAACGCCGACTGCATGCTTGCCATTCAGCAACACGCGATGGACATGGGCGCCCGTGCGGCGCGACAATCAAGGTGAGAATCCCGCGACAATCAGGATGAGAATGCGCCGCTGCTGGGGTGACGAAGGGAGGG
>JAPLPD010000161.1 GCA_026400395.1 Alphaproteobacteria bacterium
ACGCACGACGCCCGCCCGTTCGCGCTCCGACGCGCTCATCGTCAGTAATCCCCTGTCCATCAATGCCCCGTCGAATCAAACTCGAAAAGGGGACATTCTCACTTTGCACAAAGGGGACATTCTCATTGTGCGCTAACAGGGTCACAGAAAGGGTATCGGTCTTCCCGATTTGGCGCTATCGTACGGATGCCGGCATGACGATACGAGGTTTGCGATGAGAAGACTGTCACTCGCCGTGCTCGCAACCATCGCGCTCACGGGGGCGGCGGCGGCGGAAGGCTACCCGAACCGCCCGATCACTTTCATCGTGCCTTATGGCGCAGGCGGCCCAGTGGATGTGCTCGCGCGCGCGCTGGCCGAGCCGATGCGTCAGGTTCTGGGCCAACCGATCATCATCGAAAACGTGGTGGGCGCCAACGGCACCATCGGCGTCGGCAAGGCGGTGCATTCGGCTCCCGACGGCTACAACGTCAACATCGGCAACTGGCCATCGAACATCACCAACGGCGCAATCTACAATCTGAACTACGATATCCAGACCGACCTCATTCCGGTCATCCGGCTGCCGCAGAACCCCTACATCGGCGTCGTCCGCAAGGATTTTCCGGCCAAGGACCTCAAGGAATTCATCGCCTGGCTGAAGGCCAATCCGGACAAGGCGACGGAAGGCACCGCGGGCCTAGGCTCCGGCCAGCACATCAGCGGCGTCTACTTCCAGAAGCTCACCGGTGTGAAATTCCAGTTCGTCCCGTACAAATCGGGATCGACCGACATCATCCGCGACATTACCGCGGGACATATCGACTTCACCTTCGACCAGGCGATCACCTCGCTGTCGCACATCAAGAGCGGCAACGTACGGGCGCTGGCGGTCACGTCCGACAAGCGGCTCGAAGCCGCACCGGAGATCCCGACGGTCGACGAGGCCGGCGCGCCCGGCATCTACATCTCGACATGGTACGGCCTATGGCTGCCGAAAGGCTCGCCGCAGGAGGCCGTCGACAAACTCTCCGAAGCGGCGCGCGCTGCAATGGCCGATCCGGCGCTGCGGGCGCGACTGACCAGTCTCGGCCAGCAGATTCCACCGGTGGATCAGCAGAACTCGGCGGCGCTCGCGGCGTACACGAAAACCGAAGTTGCCAAGTGGCATGCGATCATCAAGGAAGCCGGCATCAAGGCGCAGTGAGACGTCCCGCCGCTGTCACGTCAGCGGCAGCACGTTGGTGTACTTCACCTGCTCCAGCGCAAAGCTCGACTCGATGGAGGCGATGCCCTCCAGCCGCGTGAGCTTTTGCTTCACGAAGCGCTCGTAGGCGTCGAGGTCGGGCACTACGACGCGCAGCCAGTAGTCGCGCGAGCCGGTCATCAGATAGCACTCCAGCACCTCGGGCCACCGCTCGATCGCCTTGGCAAAGCGATCGAGCGATTCCTCGCGCTGCTTCTCAAGCCGGATCGACACGAACACGCTGACTGGTAAACCGACGGCCCGCTGATCCAGCACCGCCACGTAGCGCGCGATCACCCCGTCGCGTTCCAGCATGCGCACGCGGCGGAGACACGGCGACGGCGAAAGGCCGACCTTTGCAGCCAAATCGTTGAGGCTCATCCGCCCGTCAGCCTGAAGATGCGCGAGGATTTTCCGGTCAATCGCATCGAGGGGCTTTTTTGGCATATTTCATCTCTTTAGACGCCAATATTGACTGGATCAGCTAATATCTAACCACGTAATGGAGACAATTGGCAGTCACTGCCTGCCGAGTCGCGCGATGCTCACGCCTGATACCGTTCCGCGAGGCCCCCGATGAACCGCCCCCTCTCCACCGATGATCTGGCCATCCTCACCGAGTTGGAACGCAAGGTGCTGTGGCTGGCGAGTTGGACCATCCACAACGCCAACCATCTGCGCGAGAACATCGACGGGTTGAAGGTCGGCGGTCATCAGGCGTCGTCGGCTTCGCTCGCCACCATCATGACGGCGCTGTACTTCCGCGCACTGCGGCCGCAGGACCGCGTCGCGGTGAAGCCGCACGCATCGCCGAACTTCCACGCCATCCAATACCTGCTTGGCAAACAGACGCGCGAGAAGCTGGAGAACTTCCGCGGCTACAAGGGCGCGCAGTCGTATCCGTCTCGCACCAAGGACGCCGATGACGTGGATTTTTCCACCGGCTCGGTCGGCCTCGGCGTCGCGCAGACGCTATTCTCGTCGCTGGTGCAGGACTACGTGCGCGCGCACGGCTGGGGCCTCGGCCGCCCCGAGGGCCGAACCATCGCACTGGTCGGTGACGCCGAACTCGACGAGGGCAACATCTTCGAGGCCATCCTCGAAGGCTGGAAGCAAGGCCTGCGCAATTGCTGGTGGATCGTCGACTACAACCGGCAGAGCCTCGACGCGGTGGTGCGGGAGGGATTGTGGGAGCGTTACGAGCAGCTCTTCAAGAACTTCGGCTGGGACGTGGTGATCCTGAAATACGGCTCGTTGCAGCAAGCGGCGTTCCGCGAACCGGGCGGCGAGCGCTTGCGGCAATGGATCGATCGCTGCCCGAACCCGCTCTACTCGGCGCTGGTTTTCCAGGGCGGCGCGGCATGGCGCAAGCGCCTGCTCGACGAGATCGGCGATCAGGGTGCGGTGACGAAGCTGATCGAGTCGCGGTCCGACGACGAACTGGCGCGGCTGATGAACAACCTCGGCGGTCACGACCTGCCGTCGATCGTCGAAGCCTTCGACAAGATCGACCACGACCTTCCGGTCTGCTTCATCGCCTACACAGTGAAGGGCTTCGGTCTACCCATGGCTGGTCACAAGGACAACCACGCCGGGCTGATGACGCAGGCGCAGATGGACGGCTTTCGCGCGGCACGCAACATCCGCCCCGGTCACGAGTGGGACAAGTTCGAGGGACTCGATGCCCCGGCCGAGCGCATTCAAACCTTCCTCGACCAAGTGCCGTTCGCGGCGGGCGGTTCGCGCCGCCTGAAGGCGCCGCAGATCGACGTTCCGGCGGAGCTTGCGATCACCATCCAGCCCGAGATGTCGACTCAGTTCGGCTTTGGCGCGCTGCTCAACGAGATCGCCCGCGAAAAGACCGAGCTGGCCGGCCGCATCGTCACCACGTCGCCCGACGTCACGGTCTCGACCAATCTCGGCCCGTGGGTGAACCGCCGCGGCTTGTTCGCGCGCGATGAGATGGCCGACACGTTCAAGAGCGAGAGCATCCCGTCGACGTTCAACTGGTCGTTCTCGCCCAAAGGACAGCACATGGAACTCGGCATCGCCGAGAGCAACCTGTTCACCCTGCTGTCCGCGCTCGGTCTGTCGCATTCGCTCAACGGCGAGCGCCTGCTGCCGATCGGCACGCTGTACGATCCGTTCATCGCGCGCGGCCTCGATGCGCTCAACTACGCCTGCTACCAGGATGCTCGCTTCATCGTGGTGGCGACGCCGTCCGGCATCACGCTGGCGCCGGAAGGCGGCGCGCACCAGTCGATCGCCCAGCCGCTGATCGGCATGGCGCAGGATGGACTGGCTTCGTTCGAACCCGCTTTCGTCGATGAACTCGCCGCGATCCTCGCGTTCTCGCTCGGCTATATCCAGAAGGACGGCGACGGCGAGGCTTCCGAACGCAACTGGCTGCGCGACGAAACCGGCGGGTCGGTGTATCTGCGTCTCTCCACGCGTCCCGTCGAACAGATCAAGCGCACCATGACGCCGGAACTGCGCCAGTCCATTGTCGATGGCGCCTACTGGCTGCGCGAACCCGGCCCGAACTGCGAGGTCGTGGTGGCCTACACCGGCGCCATCGCGCCCGAGGCGATCCAGGCCATCGGCCTGATGGCAGAGGACCGCCGCGACGTGGGCCTGCTGGCGGTGACCTCGGCGGACCGGCTCAATGCCGGCTGGTCCGCGGCGCAGCGGGCCCGCGAGCGCGGCCTCGTTCACGCCCACTCGCATATCGAGCGGCTGTTCGCTGGCCTGCCTTCCAATTGCGGCATCGTTTCGGTGCTGGACGGACATCCGGCCACGCTGGCATGGCTTGGCGCGGTGAATGGCCATCGCGTGCGCCCGCTCGGCGTCGAGCACTTCGGCCAGACCGGATCGTTGCCGGACCTTTACAAGCACTACGGCATCGACGCCAATGCCATCGTCGCGGCAGCGCAGGCGATCGCCCCTGGCCGGCCAATCCGGTATCTGCGCGCGTTGGGCTGACCGGCCGGCGCGCGACGCCGCGTCAAATTGACTTTTGGCGATCGGCCCGGCAATCAGGGCGTCAAATCCGCCGATCGAGCCGGAACCCAAGGAATGGCCATGCCTCAATATCTGCCGCTGATTGCAGCCGCCGTTGCCGGGATGCTCGCAGCCACTGCCGCCCAAGCGCAGTCCGGTGCGGCCGACTATCCCAACAAGCCGATCCGGGTGATCGTCACGGTTCCAGCCGGCGGCGGTGTCGACACCGTGACGCGTCTCGTCACCGAGAAAATGCGCACCAAGTTGGGGCAGCCTTTCGTCATCGAAAACAAGGGCGGCGCCGGCGGCAACATCGCCGCGGAATCCGTGTTCCAGTCCGATCCGGACGGCTACACGCTGATGACCTCGCAGCCTGCCCCGCTGACGACCAACGTCGTGCTTTACAAGAAGCTCAACTTCGATCCGACCCAGTTCGAGCCGGTGGCGATCATGTCGTCGGCGCCCAATGTTCTGCTGGTGAAGAACGACTTTCCCGCCAAAACGCTGGCGGAGTTCATGACCTATGTGAAGGCCAACCCCGGCAAGCTGAACTACGCGTCTCAGGGGCCGGGCACCACGTCACACCTGACCGCAGAACTGTTCAACAAGCTCGCCGGCACGTCGCTCGTGCATGTGCCTTACAAAGGCACCGGCCCCGCGCTGATCGACATCGCCGCCGGCCACGTCGACCTGATCTTCATGCAACTCGAAGCGGCGATGAAGCTGCACGAGAGCGGCAAGGCCCGCATCCTCGCGGTCACCACGGAAAAGCGCATCGACGCGCTGCCGGACATTCCGACCATGGGCGAGGCCGGGCTGAAGGACTTCATCTCCGACACCTGGAACGCCATCGCGGCGCCGCCGAAGACGCCGGTGCCGATCATTGCCAAGCTCAACGCGGCAGTAAACGAGGTGCTCAAGATGCCGGAGTTGCAGGAGCAGTACCGCAAGCAGTTCCTGCAACTGGGCGGCGGCACTCCGCAGGATCTGGCGAAGGTGATGAAGGAAGACACCGCACGCTGGAGCGACGTGATCAAGGAAGCCAAGATCCCGCAGATCTAGGACGCGCGCGGGTGGCCTATGCGCGGACGTTATGACCGCGTGAGCGGGTTCTCTGTGGAAACCGCCGGGACACCCCGCATCCCGCCCGGCCCGCTCGCGTAACATCACGTTTTGGCGCGAGGTCCTCGATGGACTTGCTACCCAGCCAACCGAGCAGCGAACCCGAGCAGGATCATTTCATTCCAGCCCGCAAGATCGACGTGCTGAGCGCGGTGATCAAGCACGGCGCGCTCACCGGCGAGCCGGAGCAGGTGAAATTTCGGCAGTTCTGCCGCCTGCTCGGCGCCATCCATCATTACGAATATTTCGAAAAGCTCGAGCGCCTGCGCAATGACTATTTTTATTTCAGCCCCGATCTCGACGGCAAGGCGCAGTTCGATCCGGCGATGGTCGAACGCACCTACGGTGACATGCTCGATGCGCTGACCACGGTTCTCCACGGTGCGAACTTCGTCGAGGTCCAGCACGACGAGATCGAGCGCGCTCACCGCGACCACGGCGTCGTGCGGGTCAACATCCAGACCTCGCTCGACGACTACCGGGATGTCCGCTTCTTCCGCCGTGGCCACCGCAAGGAAAAGCTCGAGGTTCCCGAATGGTTCGGCTGGCGCAAGCGTAGTTTCGATATCGATGTCTATGACGACGTGGTCCTGCTGGTGACGATGAAGGGGCCGGAATGCGCCGCCGCGAACGGCGCCAGGAAACGAGCGCGCAAACCCAAGGTGCGCCCTGGCGCGGTGCTGCTCAAATATTTCCGAAACATCGCCAGCGCCGACCTCAATGCGCTGTTTCCCGATGTGCGCGTGGTGATGGGCCTGCGCGACCAGCTCTGGATCGGCGTACCCGCCTTGGTCGGCGGCATTCCGATCCTGCTCAAGCTCGCTTCGACGCTGACGCTTCTGATCTTCGTCGCGGGATTTTATCTCGGGCTGTCCGAGGCCGTGAAGGACGACGAGATTTCGGGCGCGCTGGCGGCGATCGGCGGACTGGTCGCGCTCGGCGGATTCATGCTCACGCAATGGATGAAATTCCAGCGGCAGTCGCTGCTCCACCAGAAAACCCTGTCCGACAACGTCTACTATCGAAACATCAACAATAACGCGGGGATCTTCGACTACCTCATCGGCGAGGCCGAGGAGCAGGACTGCAAGGAGGCGTTCCTCGCCTATTACTTCCTGCTGGCGCTCGGCGGAGAAGCCACCGAAGCGGATCTCGACCGCCGCGTCGAAGAATGGCTGCGGCAGACGTTCAGCACCGACATCGATTACGAGTGCAGCGACGCGCTCGCAAAGCTCGATCGGCTCGGATTGCTGAAACGCCAAGGCGAAAGGCTGTCGGTTGTCCCGCTCGATGAGGCATTGGCGCGGCTGGACCGGGTCTGGGACAATTTCTTCCCGCTGGACGGCGCGCGTCAGGCGACTTTGGGCTGAATACGCGCCCGCACTGCGATTTCTTCTGCCGCGACGGCGGATGCCCCCCCGCACAACAGCGACTGTAATTGGCTTGTAATGATCTCGATATATCAGGCCAACATTGCCGGTCGGAGACTCCATGAATTGCCCGGACCGCGTCGCTCTGGTCGGACTATGCTGGTTCGCGTTGGGAACCAGCCTCGGCATTGCCGTGGGCAGCACCTTGTTTGGCCAGCCGAGAACCGGAGCCGTGTACGGATTTTTTCTCGCATTCGCGACGTGTCTTCTGTGGCCGTTGTTCTTGCCAAACTGTGTCGGAGATTGGATGGACGATTCCGCGTGACAGTTGGCAAGGTCGGCGGCCAACGGCCCGCCGATCCGGCTCACACCGGCGTCAGTCTGTGGCCTCGCGTCAAGCCCACGCCCTAATCCAAGGCGCCGGCGTTACCCACGCCAAGACCCTTCATGAATCGATTGCGAATCAGCGCCGGATCGCGCGGCGTCTGCACCGGCCCCGGTTTGTCGTCGATCTTGGCTGCCAGGAACAACGGGCCATCGTCGGCGAAGCGGCGGCTCAGCAACTGATCGAAATGCGCCTCGGTGCGCACCCACTGGGCATTGGGGATGCCTGCCGCCTTCGCCACCGCGACGATGTCGGTCGAGCCCGCCGTCGCGGTCGGCTGCTTGCCGGTGATCTGATAGAGGCCGTTGTCCCAGACGATGATGGTGAGGTTGCGCGGCGCGATCTTGCCGATTGTCGCGAGGCAGCCGAGCGACATCAGGATCGAGCCATCGCCTTCCAGCGCAATGACGCCGCGCTCGGGCTGCGCCAGAGCCACGCCGAGCGCGATTGGGCATGCGAGTCCCATGCTGCCCAGCATGTAGAAATTTTCCGGCCGATGGCCGGCGCCGAACAAATCCCAGTTGGTGTTGCCGATGCCGGCGACCACGGCTTCGCGGTCCAACTTCGCCACCAGGCGCTTGGTCAGGATGGCGCGGTTCAGTCTTACCGGCGCAAGGGGTTCGGTCGCCATGATCAGCCCGCGGATTTCAGCTTGGCGTTGCCCGCCGGATTGCCGCCGGTCAGCAGCGGCGACAGGATGAACGCCACCGAAGCCTGCGTCATGAACGCCTGCTTGATCGAGCGATCGACTATGAACGGCATCGTCGCCTCGTCGGTCAGCGTGTGATGAGCGATGCCGAGCGTATCCAGCACCGGCCGCATGGTGCGCGCCACCAGATGCTGGCCGACGTTGAACTCGCCCATGGTGCCGCGCTCGGAAATCACCATGACGCAAGGTATCTGCGAGGGAACCGTGAGCGATGCCAGCGCATTGGCGATCAGCGCAAAGCCCGAGGTCTGCATCATCACAACGCTGCGGAGGCCGCCCATCCAGGCGCCGGCGACCACGCCGATCGCCTCGTCCTCGCGGGTGGCGCAGACCGAGCGAAAGTAATTGTCCGAGGTGATCCCGGTGAGCAACGGCGTCAGCACGTTGTCCGGGACATAGGCGGCAAGCCGGACGTCGTTGTCCTTCAGCACCTGCAGAAACGCTTCCGACCAAGTCATTCGCACACAGCCCTGCGCCAAAACAGACGTTTATCTATCACGCGGAATGCGCGACAGTAACCCGCCTGCCGGACCGAAGAGCCGGGAGGGCTGCGAGGAAACGGCGGAGGCTTCGGATGCCGAATATCGGCAGGCGCGCGTTCGTGGCAGGCTCGGCGGCGGCGCTGCTGGCCCGGCCGAACCGCGCATCGGCGCAGGACTTTGCGACCCGGCCTGTCACGCTGATTGTCCCCTTCCCGCCCGGCGGCAGCACCACCATCGTGGTCCGTGCGGTCAGCGACAAGATAGGCGAACTGCTCGGCCAGCAGATCGTTATCGACAACCGCGCCGGAGCGGGCGGCACCGTGGGCACGCGGGCGCTGGCGAAATCCGACCCCGACGGGCACACCATCGGGCTGGGCTACACCGGAACGCTGGCAATCGGCCCGAACCTGTATTCCAACGTCGGCTACGATCCACGCAAGGACTTCGCGCCGATTGGACTGATCGCGACGGCGCCGAACACGCTGGTGGTGCATCCTGGTTTTCCGGCCAAGACCGTGCAGGGACTGATCGCCTACGCCAAAGCCAACCCGGGCAAGGTCAGCTTCGGCTCGGCCGGTGTCGGCACCGTGAGCCACGTCTGCGGCGAGTATTTCGCCGGCGCCACAGGCATCAAGCTCGTACATATTCCATACAAAGGCACTGGCCCTGCGCTGCAGGATGTCATCGGCGGGCATATCCCGGTCGCCTTCGCTCCAATCCCGGCGACGTATGAGAATGCCAAGGCCGGCACCATGCGCATGCTGGCGGTCACGAGCCTGAAGCGGTCGACGCTGGCGCCGGAAATTCCGACTATCGCGGAACAGGGCGTGCCGGGCTTCGAGGCGGTGCTGCGCTACGCGCTGATCGCGCCCGCGGGCACACCGCGACCGATCGTCGACAAGATCAACAAGGCGCTCAACGCGGCCCTCGTCTCGGACGAGGTGCGCAAGCGCCTCGCTCTCGACGGCGCCGAACCGGGGCCGGGAACGCCCGAGCAATATGCGGCCGACCTCGACAAGGAGGTGACGCTGTGGGCCAAGGTGGTGAAAGAGTCGGGCGCAAGGGCGGACTAGGACACGGGCGTATGCAAGCTGTCATCCAAGAGAAATAGGGGCCGATCCAGTGAAACGTCCAGCGCATTTCCTGCTCTCCGCCCTTGCGCTCGCCGCCGCGGCGCCCACCGCGGCTTCGGCGCAGGACTATCCGAACCGGCCGATCACGCTGGTCGTCGGCTACGCGGCAGGTGGCGGCAACGACATCATGGCGCGCGTCGCCGCGGAGAAGATGAGTCCGGTGATCGGCCAGCAGATCGTGATCGAGAATCGCGGCGGCGCCGGCGGCTCTATCGACACGCGTCAGGTCGCCAAGGCTGCGCCGGACGGCTACACGCTTGCGCTCGGCGGCACCGGCACCCTGGCGATCAACCCGACCCTCTACACCAACGTCGGCTATGATCCGCGCAAGGATTTTGCGCCGATCGGTCTGATCGGCACCAGCGCGCTGGTGCTGGTTGTCCACCCTTCGGTGCCCGCGCGTGACGTGAAAGAGCTGATCGCTTACGGCAAGGCCAACCCCGGCAAGCTGACCTATGCGTCGGCGGGCGTCGGCAGCGGCATCCATCTCGCTGCCGAGTATTTTCGCTTTCAGGCCGGCATCGATATGACCCATGTCCCGTACAAGGGTTCGGCGCCGGCGCTGACCGATCTCGTCGGCGGCCACGTCTCGATGTATTTCAGTTCGCTACCGCCGGCGATCGCGCTGGTGAAAGAGGGCAAGCTCCGCGCCATGGCGGTGACCGGACCGGTACGGTCGCCGATTTTCCCGGAATTGCCCACCATCGCCGAAGCAGCGCTGCCCGGCTTTGAGGCGGTGCTGCACTACGGCATCGTCGCACCCGCCGGCACGCCGAAGCCGATTATCGACAAGCTCAACGCCGCATTGCGCAACGCCGTCATGACCGATGAATTCAAGCAGAAGCTCGCCGCCGACGGCACTGAGCCGCTCGCCTCGACGCCGGAGGAATACGCCGCCGACATCGACAAGGAAGAGACCAAGTGGTCCGCCATCGTCAAAAAATCCGGCGCCAAGGAACAATGAGAGCGGGATTTATTGCGGCGGTTCTTGCCGTCGCCGAGTTGACTTGCGGAACGCTCGCGGCGGCGGACTACCCGGCGCATCCGATCACGCTGGTGGTCCCCTATGCGGCCGGCGGCGGCAACGATGTGATCGCCCGCATTGTCGCCGAACGGATGGGCGCAAGCCTCGGCCAAGCCATCGTGGTCGAGAACCGCGGCGGCGCAGGCGGCACCATTGCCACGCGCCAGGTCGCCAAGGCCGCGCCGGACGGCTGCACTCTGCTGATCGCAACCAGTTCGCTGGCGATCAATCCGTCGCTCTATCCCCAGATCGGCTACGATCCACGCAACGACTTCGCAGCCATCGGCTTGATCGCGTCGAGCAGCAACGTCGTGCTGGTGCATCCGTCCGTACCGGCGCGCTCGATCGCCGAATTGATTGCGCTCTCCAAATCGAACGATGGCAAGCTCACTTTCGCCTCGACCGGAACCGGATCGAGTGTGCATCTCGCCGCCGAGCTGTTTGCGAGCATGGCCGGCGTGAAACTCACCCACGTCCCCTACAAGGGCTCCGGCCCGGCCCTGAATGATCTGCTGGGCGGCCACGTCACGATGATGTTTTCGACGATGGCGAGCGCCGCCGGCCTTGTCCGCGACGGCAGCAAGGTCCGCGCGCTCGCGGTGACCGGCGCCACACGGTCGACGCTGTTCCCGGACCTGCCGTCGGTCGCCGAAGCGGGCCTGCCGGGCTACGAATCGGTGTTGCACTACGGCATTGTCGCGCCGACCGGCACGCCGCGGCCGGTGATCGAAAAGCTGAACGCCGCGCTGAACGCCGCGTTGGCGAGCGACGAGGTGAAGAAGCGGCTCGCGGTCGAAGGCGCCGAGGCGCTGCCCGTAAGCCCCGATGAATACGCCGCCGATATCGCCCGCGAGGAAGCCAAGTGGTCAGAGATTATCCGCAAGGCAGGCGTGAAGGGCGAATGACGTGCTAGACTAAGTCCATGAATTTCGACTTCAGCGAAGAACAGAAGCTGTTCGCCGAATCCGTGCGCCGGTTTGCCCAGGCGCATCTGGAAAAGGATGCGCTGCCGCGCGCCCATGCCGCGCGATTCCCCTTCGACGTCGCCAAATTGATGAGCAAGCAGGGGCTGATGGGCATCACCATCCCCGAAGCCGATGGCGGCCAGGGCGGTTCGCTGATGGACGCGGTGATCGCCATCGAGCAGATCGCGTCGGTGTGCCCGCGCAGCGCCGACGTGGTGCAGTTCGGCAATTTTGGCCCGATCCGCACCTTTGCCGAATACGGCACCGAGTATCAGAAGAAGAAGTGGCTCAGCGAATGCCTCGCCGGCAACGCCGTGATCAGCCTCGGCATGTCCGAGCCGGACGCCGGCTCCGCCGCGCCCGATCTCAAGACCAGCGCCAAGCCCGACGGCGCCCACTACATCGTCAACGGCACCAAGGTGTTCTCCACCTTCAGTCCGGAAGCCACAGTGTTTCTGGTCTACGTGCGCTATGGGTCAGGCGTCGGCGGTATCGGCTCGGTGCTGATCGAGCGCGGCACGCCGGGCTTCACCATCGGCCCGCCCCAGGAGTTCATGAGCGGCGAGCAGTGGAGCGAGTTGCATTTCGAGAATTGCCGCATCCCTGCGGAAAACGTGCTGCTCGGGCCCGGCGGCTTCAAGAAGCAGATGGCGAGCTTCAACGTCGAGCGGCTGGGCAACACCGCACGGTCGCTGGCGTTCGGCCGCTATTGCTACGACCGCGCCCGCGAATACGCCGGAACCCGCCAGCAATTCGGCCGGCCGCTCGCGGAATTCCAGGGCCTGCAATGGAAGTTCGCCGACATGGCGATCAAGCTCGAAGGCGCGCAACTGCTACTCTACCGCGCGGCCGCCAACGCCGACAAAGGTCTGCCGTCTGCCTATGAGACCGCCGTTGCCAAAGCGGCGTGCAACCAGACCGGCTTCGAGGTCGCGCACGAATCGATGCAGATTATGGGTGCCGCCGGCTTCAGCAAGACCTCGCTGGTGGAATACTGCATGCGGCGATGCCGCGGCTGGATGATCGCCGGCGGCTCGGTCGAGATGTTGAAGAACCGCATAGCTGAGCACGTACTCGACCGCAGGTTCGACCAGCGCCCGCCGAAGCCGAAATCGTCCGAGGCCGCCGAGTGACAAAACCGCTGGCGCAAGTCCTGCTCGCACCGAAGTCGGTCGCGATCATCGGACAGTCCAATGACGCGACCAAGACCGCGGGCCGGCCGCTGAAGTACCTGCGGCAGGCCGGTTACGCCGGGCGCATCTATCCGATCAACCCGCGCCGCGACGAGGTGCTCGGCGAGCGCGCCTGGCCGTCGCTCGCGGCGCTGCCGGAGGTGCCCGAGCACGCCTACATCGTCGCATCGACCGAAGCGACCATGGAGGCGATCGAGGAATGCGGTCGCATCGGCGTACCGGTGGTGACCGCGCTCGCCAACGGCTTTTCCGAGACGGGCGCGGAGGGCACCGCCCGAGAAGCGCGCATCAGGAAAATCCTCCAAGCGTCCGGCACGCGCTTGGTCGGCCCGTCGAGCCTCGGCGTGGTCGATCTGCGCCACAAGACCTTCCTCACCGCCAACGCCGCGTTTGACGAACCCGACCTGCCGGTGGGACGTATCTTCGCCGCGTCGCACTCCGGCGGGATGATCGGCACATTTCTCTCGCGCGGCAAGGCACGCGGAATTCATTTCGCCGGCCTCGTTTCGGTCGGCAACGAAGTCGATCTTTCGATCGGCGAAATCTGCCACGCCACGCTCGACGATCCCGGCATCGACGGCTACGTGCTGTTCCTCGAAACCATGCGCAAGGCGGAGACGCTGCGCGCCTTCGCGCTTGAGGCCGCCAAACGCCACAAGCCGGTGCTCGCTTACAAGCTCGGGCGGTCGGCGGCGGCGCGTGAACTTGCCGTTTCGCACACCGGGGCGCTCGCTGGCGAGGACGATATCGCCGGCATGTTCCTCGCCGAATGCGGCATCGCCCGCGTCGATACGCTGGAAGGATTGATCGAAGGCTTCCCGCTGCTCGCCCGAGTGCCGGCCCCGGCCCGGGGCGGGCGCCGGCCCAGCGTTGCCGTGGTGACGACGACCGCGGGCGGCGCGACCATGGTGCTGGAGAAGACCGCACCGCCGAGGGCAAGCGCGGACGTGAGCGGCCCCGCAGGGCCGCACGCCATGGTCAGCCGGCCCAAGCTCGGCAAGCACATTTCGTTCGACGGCCGCTTCCTGCACT
>JAPLPD010000362.1 GCA_026400395.1 Alphaproteobacteria bacterium
CCAATACTCAAAGCCGCGCTAATTGCACATCATGCCAAGCACACGACCGAACAGAAACTTGAGGACGATCTAAAAGCCGCATAGCATCATCAACAGGCAACGCTCGTCCAGCCAAGTTCAACAACGGACGGGACATCCCCGTCTATCAGAACGCGCACCGGCATCTGTCCTGTCAGTTCACCTTCGCCTGCGACGGCAAGCCGGAGGCGATCAGTGAGCGTGGCGCCTGGTCGCGCGCAAGCCGAATCGCCAAGCAGACGCTGTCGGCTCAGGTCTGGCTGCCGGAAGTCAACAAGGCGACGCACTATCACGCCGCTTATGTCCGGCCAAACTGGGTTCGCGATATGAACGTGATGGTGCGCTACGGCTTGCACACATTCTACCGCCCCCGCAATTGGGGCGACGGCGCCGAGGAGGCGCACTGGGGCACAGCGGCGAATTCCGTGAAATCCGCGTCAACCGCGGCAAAGCCGCTCACACCCGCGCAACGGCGGTTTTCATAACGTAAGACGTAGGCCCCTGCGTCGCGCTTTCAAGAAGGCCCGCGCGGGAATGCATAATCGCACTTGGCGACCTCCCTCGGCATGTCATAACGTCCCGGACACGCCGAAATAGGGAGGCTTCAACATGGCCAAATTCAACTGGGATCACGTCCACATCCGCACGCCCGACGTGGAGGCGACCGCGCAGTGGTTCGAAAAGATGCTGGGCGCCGAGATCAAGCGCAGCACGCAGCAGGGCGCGGCGCGCGTCGACATGGTGATCGGCGGCCAGAACGTATTTCTTGCTCCGGTGAAGGCGGGCGATGGCGTGAACACCCCGCCGAAGACGCCCTATCAGGGCCTCGACCACTTCGGACTATCGGTGACAGGGATCGACGCCATTGCGGCGGACCTGAAGTCCAAGGGAGTCAAGTTCACCAAGGAACCTACCACGGTGCGGCCTGGGACACGGGTGTGCTTCATCGAGGGCCCGCAGGGCGTGTCGATCGAATTGCTCGACCGCACGGTCTAAACAATGGGCCTGCGTGACCTTATCTTTGGGTCTCGTTCGAGGAGCCAATCGATGGAAACCAAGACTTATCCGGTCACGCATTCCGAGGCAGAATGGCGCAAGCTGCTGACGCCTGAGCAGTTTCACATCATGCGCGAGCACGGCACCGAGCGGCCGGGAAGTTGCGCGCTGAACTTCGAAAAGCGCGCCGGCACGTTCTCATGTGCAGGCTGCAAGCAGGTCCTGTTCAAGGCGAAGACGAAGTTCGAAAGCGGCACGCCACGTCTTCCCGGATGGTCCGCCCCCCACCGGCCTGCGCTACTGCATCAACGGCGTGGCGATGGATTTCAAGCCGGACTGAGTCAGGCACCTTATCGCCGCTCTGCGTACTCTAGCATCGATGCGGTTGGTCCGATGATTGCACTGATGCGCCCGTGGCGTGGCGCCCATTGCGCTGAGTCTTTCATGGAAGGGGTGGCCGTATGAGGGATAAAAAGGCCGTCCGAGCTCCCAGGGCGCCAGCTCAGCGCACGCAGTTCGAACAGGTCGCCCTGCTCCTGCAGGGCGGCGGCGCGCTGGGCTCCTATCAGGCCGGGGTGTATCAGGCGCTGGCTGAGGCCGACCTCCATCCGGACTGGGTCGCGGGAATTTCAATCGGTGCGATCAACTCGGCGCTGATCGCCGGCAACCCTGTTGGCCGCCGCGTCGAGCGGCTGCGCGAGTTCTGGGAAACCGTCAGCGAATCGACGGTGGGGGTTCCGTATTTCAGGGCGTTGCAGATCCAGAACGACTTTACCCGTCGGGTGCTGAACCAGGCCTGGGCGGCGAACATCCTGCTGTTCGGCGTTCCCAATTTCTTCGTTCCGCGCATACCGCCGGCCGCGTTGTGGCCCGGCGGCAATACGGGGTCCGCCAGTTTTTACGACAACTCCGCGCTCCGGGCGACGCTGCATCGTCTGGTGGACTTCGATCTGCTCAACTCGGGCGCCATGCGCGTCAGCGTCGGTACGGTGAATGTCGCGAGCGGAAACTTCGCCTATTTCGACACCACGACCGAAACAATTCGGGCCGAACACATCATGGCCAGTTGCTCGCTGCCGCCGGGCTTTCCGGCCATCGAAGTCGATGGCGAGTATTACTGGGATGGCGGACTGGTTTCCAACACGCCGTTGCAGTGGGTGTTCGACAGCCGGCCCCGCCGCGACACACTGGCATTCCAGATCGATCTCTGGAATGCGCGCGGCTCGCTGCCTAAAAGCCTGATCGAAGTCGATGTCCGTCAAAAGGAGATTGTATATTCAAGCCGGACCCGGGCGGCGACCGATCAATATAAAAACATGCAGAAGTTGCGCATCGCGGCCGCGAACATCCTCAAGAAGCTTCCGCGTGATATCCGCGATAGTGACGATGCGAAGCTGATGGAGCACGAAGCCGACGACAAGGTTTGCAACATCGTCCATCTGATCTATCGGGCCAAAAGCTATGAAGGCATCGCCAAGGATTTCGAATTCTCGCGCCTGACGATGGAGGAGCACTGGAAGAGCGGCTACGAAAATGCTCTTCAGACGCGGAAGAACCCAGAGGTTATGCAGCTTCCGGACCGGCATGAAGGTGTCCGGACGTTCGATGTTTGCAAAGGGGACTAGCGCCGAAGTTGCCGGTCAATCCCGCTCCAAGGTGATGATGGCGTTGTTCGCCGGCATTTCAACGATGCTTAGCCACCGCAGCGCATTGGCGGTGGCGAGTGCGCGCAAATCCGCCGTGTCGCGCACCCCCCAATCCGGGTCTCTGCCGCGCAAGCTTGCGTCGAACGCGGCATTGCTCGGCGCGGTGTGCACGCCGTCGCGCTTGAACGGACCGTAGAGAAACAGCCGGCCGCCTGGGCTGAGATGACGGGCCGCTCCAGCGAACAGTCCTTGCGCCACCGTCCACGGCGAAATGTGGATGACATTGGCGCAGAGCATCGCCAGGAATCGTGACGGCAGCCCCCACTCCGGCAGACGCCAGTCGGCCGCGCTGGCATCGAGCCGCACCGGCGATTTCACATTCTCGAGCTTCTCGTGCCGGCGCCAGGCCTCGATGCTGCGCAGATGGTTGTCATTGAAGTCCGACGGCCACCAACTGACCGACGGCAATTGGCTGGCCATGGCGACGGCGTGCTGGCCGGTGCCGCTTCCGATTTCCAGAACGTCGCCATCCCGGCCATCGAGGAAGCCCACGATAACCTGCGCGATGGCCTCGTGATTTCTGTGAAACGCGGGAGCGTCGAGCCGTCCGTCCGGGTTCGCGGGCGGCAAGCCATCCTTGCCGAACTCGATGGCGAAGCGCGGCGCTTGTCCGGCCATCACGCCCCCCGGCGGTTGATGCGAAGCGTATGTTCAACCATCAAGCTCACTACTTTCCGGCCGCTCCGGCCGCAGATTTGGCGAAGCGAAGATCGACGTATGCGGCGGGCGGCGCCGCGACCTTGATGTCGCCCGATTCCACCAGCGTGTCGCGCACCCGTTCGGTCGCAGCATCGGAAATCCCGCCGTCGGCCACGAACGCTTTGACCTGCATGCAGACGTCCCATGTCTTGAGTGCATCATCGAGGCTCGATTTTGATGCGTCCGCCAGCATCTGCGACACCTCCTGCCGGTTGGCCGGAATGGACATGTAGCGCACTGCCTTATTGTGGGCGCGGATGAAGGCGAGCAACTCCTTTTCGTGCCCCTTCGCCCAGTCGTCGTTGACGTGCCAGATCATCATTGGGAATTCGCCGAGAAACGGCGCGACCGGGCCGAGATCGGCGTAGCCGTTCTGCGCCGCCTGAAAGCTCTGCGGCGTCGATAGCATGGTGGCGTCGACCGCGCCTGCAACCAGCGCGGCGAGCCGTGCCGAAGTCGCGCCGGAAAACAGCAGGTCGACGTCCTTCTGCGGATCGAGGCCGTTGGCCTTGGCCATGGCGATCCACCACAGATTGGTGATGTCGCCGGCGCCGCCGGTCATCACCCGCTTGCCTTTGAGTTCAGCCACGGACTTAAGGCCTTTGGCGCCGATCAGGCTGTGAGTGCCGACCGCGAGACTGTTGAGGAAGACCTTGACCTTGGCGCCCTTGTCGATGGCGCGCATCGTGTCCACCATCGACGAACTGCCGATCGGCGCGGAACCCGCGGCAACCTGCTGCACCGAGCGTGTGCTGGCGCCGGAATTGATTAAATCGAAGTCGAGACCCTCTTCCTTGAAGTAGCCCTTCTTGTCGGCCACGATGGCGGGCCAGATGGAGACGGTGACGCTGATCACCACCGCCGACAGTGGCGTTCCGGCGGATTGGGCGAACGCGGCCGGCGGAGCGGCGAGGGGCCCCAGGAGCGCCAGGGCCAGGCAGACGATTGTGTTTTTCATGGCTTCGCTCCATCACCTCAGGTTGTCAGCACTATTCAACATTCATGCCATGCACGATAAAGGTTCGCCAGCACCAGGCGTGTCGCCTGGAGCGGCGGGATGATGCCGCGAGTGTGAGAGATTGGGAATGAAGAAGGTTCAGGTGACCATCGTGGGCGGCGGGCCGGTCGGCGTGGCGCTTGCCGTGCAACTGGGGATGCGCGGCGTGTCGTGCCTGCTGGTGGAGAGCCGCACCGGATTAGGCCGCATTCCGAAAGGCCAAAATCTCACCCATCGTACTCTCGAGCATTTCTACTTCATGGGTATCGTCGATGAGTTGCGCGCCTCCCGGATGATGCCGCCCGGTTTCGCCATCGGCGAGATCACCACTTATCGTGATTTGAACAGCCCGTATTATCACGCGGCGGCTGGACGCCTGCTGGTGCACGACTACTATTTCGAGAAGAACGATCGTCTGCCGCAATATCAGATGGAAAAGGTGTTGCGCACGAAGATGGCGGCCTTGCCGGGTGTCGAGGCGCGCTTCGGCTGGACTGCCACCACGATCGAACAAGACGCAAGCAAGACGCGGGTCACCATTACAAAAGATGGCGTCAGCGAAATCATCGAGGCGGACTACGTGGTCGGCTGCGATGGCGGCCATTCCGTCGTGCGCGAGCAGATCGGGATTCCCCGGATCGGCACCGACTTCGACGAGTTGATGGTGCTGATCGTATTCCGCTCGCGAGAATTCCACGAGGGTCTCAAGAAGCGTTATCCGGAGCGCTCGACCTATCGGGCCATGCATCCCGACTTGAAGGGCTATTGGAAGTTCTTCGGACGGATCGACGTGGGCGAGGGGTTCTTCTTCCACGCGCCGGTGCCGAAGGAAACAACGCGCGACAACTTCGACTTTCTCGGCATGCTGCACGAGGCGGCGGGATTTCAGTTCGACGCCGAGTTCGAACACGTCGGTTTCTGGGATCTGCGCGTTGCAGTCGCCGAGCGCTATCAGGTCGGCAGGGTGTTCATTGCCGGCGACGCGGCGCACAGCCATCCGCCGTACGGCGGCTTTGGCCTCAACAATGGCCTCGAAGACGCGGTCAACCTCGGCTGGAAGCTCGCGGCGACGTTCGACGGGTGGGGCGGCGAGACGCTGCTGCCGTCGTACACCGACGAGCGCCGGCCGATCTTCAAGGAGGTGGCGGAGGATTTCATTGCGCAACGCATCCGCAACGATGGCGCGTTTCTCGACCGGTACAGCCCGGATCGCGACAAGGCGGAGTTCGAGCGAGCCTGGAAGGAGCGCGAGACCGATATGGACACCCGCGCCCAAGTCTATGAGCCGAGCTATGAAGGTTCCCCGGTGGTGCTCGGTCCGCCCGGCGCCAAATCGACCGCGCACGGCACCCATGTGTACAAAGCGCGGGTCGGGCACCATCTGGTGCCGCAGAAGCTGTCGTCCGGCCGGAATGTATTCGAGGAGCTTGGCCGCGGCTTCACGCTGTTGGCATTTGGCGTGGATGACGCGGCGGTGCGGGCTTTCGAGCAGGCAGCGGCGCTTGCGAAGGTGCCGCTCAATATCGTGCGCGACACTTATGCGGATGGGCGCACCAAGTACGAGACCCGTATGATCCTGGTGCGGCCGGATCAGTTCATCGTCTGGGCGGGCGACACCGCGCCGGCCGACGCGGGAGCAATCATGCGCAGGGTTGCGGGGCAGGCCTAGCTCAGCGCCGGATGCATTGTTCTTCTTTCGCCACGCATGCGATGCCGACGTTCGAGCAGGCAATCTCGCCGTTCGACGCGCGCTGGCAGACACGGCAGCCATCGGTCCATTCCAGGCAGGCCGGCGCGGCGAGAGGCCTGGCGGCCGGAGTTGACGGTCGAACAGCGGGCGCAGGTTTCATGGGCAGGTCGGCTGCGAGCGCCGGCACGACCCCTATCAGCATGGCGGCGCAAGCGACAACCGCGTTCCGACGGAGTTGCTTGCGCCGATGCATCCTCACGCCTTCGGAAAGCCGAACGCCTCGGCCGGGTTGTCGACAAAGATCAGCTTGCGCGTTTTTTCGTCAGGCACCCAGTCGAGCATCTGGTCGAGCAGCCGGATGTCGTTGGGCATCGGTTTAAAGTATTGCGGGTGAGGCCAGTCCGAGCCCCACAGCAACCGCGTCGGCGCGTGGGCCACGAGCTTCTTCACCAGCGGATCGGTGTCGGAGAACGGAAAATCGTCCTGCTTGGAAATGCGCGGCGACAGCTTCACCCAGCAGTTGCCGGTGTCGAGCGCCTTCAGCACGAACTTAAATGCCTCGCCGTCGATGCCCTTGGACGGGTGGACGCCGCCCATATGCTCGAGCACGAATTTTCCCGGCGTCTTGAGTATCTGCGGCTTCCACGCGTCCATATGCGCCTCGTCGGCGCGGTGCAGGTAGTGCATTGACCAGCCGCGTTCGGTGGTGCGGGCGACCATTTTCTGGTCGATCTCCTTGGTCAGCCGCCAGGTGATGCGGTACCCGATCACGCCGGCTTCGGTCAGGATGTCGAGCTCTTTGTCGGTGATGCTGGGCCACGGCACGACCACCGACTTGATGCGGTTGCCATAGCGGCTCTGGGCGTGCAACGCGATTTCGTAATTGTGCTCGTACATCATCGAAAGCACATGCAGTCCGCGCGATAGCCCGAGCGCGGCTTGCATCTTCTCCCAGTCGTCGAACGTCGTGTCTTCGAATTCGAGATGGCTGAAGACATGGTTCGGCTTGAGCGTGAACTGCTTCTGCGGTCCGATGAAATGGAAATGGCAGTCGCAGGCGCCGGGCGGCAGCGTCAGCTTCGGCTTCGGATAGTTGCGGTCGATCCTGGGCGAGAAGGGACGTTGGGCGGTTTTGTCGTTTACAGCTGGATTATTCACCTTGCACCTTGATGTTGGCTTTCTGCATGACGTCGGTCCATTTCGCGGTTTCGTCCGCGAGGAATTGAGTGAATTCGGCGGGTGTATTGCCGCGCGCCTCGGATCCAAGCTCGCCGAGCTTGTCGATGACCTCCTTCTTGGCCAGCGCCGCGCGGATCGCAGCGCTCAGCTTCTCGATGACGGCCGGCGGAGTGTTCTTCGGCGCGAAAATGCCGTTGAAGGTGATGCCCTGCACATCGGCGAGGCCCGCTTCAACGATCGTCGGCACGTCCGGAACCGCGGGCGCGCGCTTCGGCCCCAGCACCGCCAGCGCCCGCAGCCTGCCGCCTTCGAGATGCTGGCGCGAATCGGTAAGCTGCATCAGGCCCATGTCGACGTGACCCGCGATCAGATCGTTGATGGCGGGTGCGTTGCCGCGGTAGTGCACCTCGGTCCAGGTAATGCCGGTTCTGAGCTTCAGCAGAGCGCCCATGAAGTGATTGATGCTGGCGCCGCTCGACGTGGCGACCGTGAGCTTGCCGGGGGTCTGTTTGGCATAGTCCACGAGTTCCGCCACGGTCTTCACCGGCAGCTTCGGCGTCACCAGCAGCATGTTGGTGGCGACGGCGAGAGTGCTGACCGGCGCGAAAACCTTGTCCCACTGATAAGGGGGCTTCGGCATGGTCATCGGGCCGAGCAGGATCGAGGCGTTGGAGCCGACGAACAGCGTGTGGCCGTCGGCGGCGGAACGGGCAACATAATCGCCCGCGATCAATCCACCCGCGCCTGCGCGGTTCTCGACGATGATTGGCTGGCCGAGCGAGTCGCCGATGCCGGCCTGCAGAATGCGCGTGCTGATATCGACATTGCCGCCGGGCGCATAGGGAACCACCAGCGTGATCGGCTTCGATGGGAACTGCTGCGCAGACAAGGGGATGCTGAGCGACGACAGCAGCAAGGCGGCCAGCAGACAGCAGCGAGCGCGCATCACATCCTCCCAATCAAGCTTATTATCGGCCCAGACCATCGCGCATGAGGGGGCGCGACACCATGGCGGCCCGCGCGGACCGGCAATGCGCGTTATCGATAGGTCAGAAACCTTTGAATGTCTCGTGCAGGTGCTCGGCCGATGGTGACCCATCGAACGTGTGCGCCACCAGCTTGCGCCACTCCTGCCAGTCTGCGCTGCCGTAGAAATCCTTGGTGTGGTTCTCTACCGTTTCCCAGGTCAGGAACAGCCGATAGCGCGAGGGGTGCTCCACGGAGCGTTGCAGCGACATCGATTTGCATCCCTTGGCGCGCTTGAAATATTGCGCGGCTTTCGCGACGCCAGCCTCGAATTCAGCCTCCTGGCCGGGCTTGATATCGACTTGCGCGATTTCCAGGATCATCTGTTCTTCCCTCGGGTCTTGTCAGTTGATTTGGATATTCGCCTCTTTGATTACCTTCTGCCATTTGACGTTCTCGTCGGCGATGAATTTCTCGAACTCGGCGGGGCCGGCGCCGCCGGTGACGAAGCTGCGCGCCTCCAGGGCCTTTTTCATGTCCGGATTCATCATCACGCCGGCAATATCGGCGTGGATCTTGGCGATGATGTCCTTCGGCGTGCCGGCCGGGGCGAACAGCCCGAATGCGCCCTGCGAACTGTAGCCCGGAACCCCGGCCTCCTGCATGGTCGGCACGTCCGGCGCCAGCGGATTGCGCGTCACCGTGGAAACCGCAAGCGCCTTGAGCTTGCCCTCGCCGATATGCGGCAGGATGTTCGACATGCCGTTGATGGTCATATCGATCTCGCCGCTCAGGATCGCGGTGGTGGTTTCGTTCGCACCCTTGTAGGGGACATGGACGAGCTTGACGCCGGCGATGCCGGCGAAATACTCGGTGGCGATCCGCTGGATGGTGCCGGGCCCGGTGGTGCCGAACGTGACTGTATTCGGATTGGACTTGGCCAGAGCAATCAGCTCACGCACGTTCGACACCGGAACTTTGTTGGCGACTGCGAGCATGTGCGGGATCGACGCCATCAGCACGATCGGATCGAACTCTTTCATCGAATACGGCAGCGACGGGTAAAGCAGCGGATTGAGCACGAAGGTCTGGTCGGCGGCGAGCGTCAGCGTGTATCCGTCCGGCGGGCTCTTGGCGCCGGCGACCGTGCCGATCAGCGTATTGCCGCCGGCGCGGTTTTCGATGACGACGCCCTGCCCCCATTTCTCGGCGAGCTTCTGCCCGAGCATCCGCATCAGAACATCGGGGGCGCCGCCCGCGGTGAACGGCACGATGACGTGGACCGGCCGGTTGGGGTAGTCGAGGGCCGAGGCGTGCAGCGGCGCCAGGACAACGCCGGCGATACAAACGAGGGCAGAGACGATCGCGCGCATGGTTGCTCCGTGGGTGCCTTTGCCGGATGCGCCAGTGTGTCCTACCAGCGCCGGTAGCCGCGGTAGCCATACCCGTAGCGGGGTCCGTAGCCGCGATAGTAGGGCCGATACCCGTAGCCGTAATAATACGGAGCGCCGTACACGACCGGCGGCGCCGCCGGCACGTAGCCGTCATCTTCGTAAACCGTCGGTGCGCCGGCGGCCGGTTGCCGCACGCCGCGCGACGGAACGCGCCCGCTTCGGTCCAGCGCCGTCGCGATCGCAAAGCCCTTCTTGCCTTGCCACTCCACCTCGCACCAGTCGGTGCAATTGCTGGCATCGACCAGGCTTCCGCCGGGAATCTTGGCAACGATCTCGTTGGCCGTTCCCGCCGCTGCCCGCAGGTTCACGGTCGACGCCACATAGGCCGGTGCGGCTCCCGCCGGGAGAGCCGGCAGCAGCGCGAGTGCTATGGCGCAGATGGTCAGCCGGGTTGGGGTCATGGCGGTTCTCCGTTCGGTATCGGCGGGATTTAACCAGACGGCAGCCGCAGTGTTCAACCGATGGATCGGCAAAAGCGCGGCTTGGCCCAGTTGCTGCGGTAAACCGCGGCTTGGCCCAGTTGCCGCGGTAAACCGCGGCTCGGCCCAGTTGCCGCGGTAAACCGCGGCTTGGCGTCCAGTTGCCGCCATGCCGGCAACTTCCTAGCATGGCCGACAACAAGCCCGTCAGGGCAGCGATCAGGGAGGATACGATGACACGATCCGACAACAGGACGTCGCGCCGCCAGCTGCTCAAGGCAACCGGAGCGGTCGCGGCGGGTCTCGCAGCTCCGACTTTTCTCCGTATGAGTTCGGCGTTTGCCGCCTATCCGGATCGTCCGATCAAAATCGTCGTCGCCAACACGCCCGGCGGTCCCTCCGACATCATCGCGCGCTTCATGGCGGCGGCCTTGGCCGATCCGCTCGGCGGCTCGGTGATCGTGGAGAACAAGGGCGGCGCCGGCGGCAACATCGGCATGGGCTTCGTCGCGCGGGCCGAGCCCGATGGCTATACCATTCTGCTGACCACCAGCGCTTACGCGGTCAATCCCGGCCTCTACAATTCGCTGCCCTACGACCCGTTCAAGGACTTCGTCTCGATCTGCGAGCTTGCGGTGTCGCCCAACGTGTTCGCGGTGCAGCCCAGTCTCGGCGTCAACTCGATGAAAGAGTTCGTCGCGCTCGCCAAAAAGTACCCGAGCAAGTTCAACGTCTCGGCGCCGCCGATCGGCACCACGCCGCAGCTCGAAGCCGAGGTGTTGAAGTCCCGCGAGGGGCTGTCGGGGATGGCGACGGTGGTGTTCGCCGGCGGCGGCGATGCGCTGAAGGCGCTGATCAGCAATACGGTGCAGCTCTCGTCCGGGGTGCTCGCCCCCGCGCATCCGCAAATCAAGGCCGGCACCGTCAAGGGACTGGCGGTCACCGGTTCCAAGCGCTGGCACGATCTGCCGGACATTCCGACCATGGGAGAAGCCGGGTTCCCGGACTTTGTGTTCGAGACCTACTGCGCGCTGATGGCGCCAGTGAAAACGCCGCCGGACATCGTCGCCAGGTTGGAGAAGGCCGCCCTCGATATCCTGGCCAAGCCGGATATGAAGGAAAAGCTGACCCAGGCCGGCTTCGAGGTGACCGCCAAGACCGGAAAGGGCCACATGGAGCGGGTGGCGAAGGAGGTTCCGATGTACCAGAAGATCATCGAGGACGCGGGCATCAAGAAGCTTTAGCCGGGGAGGCAAGGCGGCCCGCCGAGCGAGCCGGCTGGCTGATTGTTGTCCACAACAACGTATTAAAGCTGTGACCGAATCGTCACAGTTGCCCGTGAGTTATTCGCATTGCAGCAAATTGCTATGCGGCTGGGCATCAATTTCGGTGTAAGTTGGATCGTGGGTAGGGGGCTGGACTATGCGATTCTTTATTGTGGCTCTGCCTGGTGAACGGGCCACTTCGTGAATAGCAATCCGATTATCGCGGTCACTTGCTTGTCTTTTGAGGCCCAGGTCGCGGCCGGGCCGGGCATTAATGTGCTTTGCGGCACCGCGCAACGCTACGTGGATAAGCTGGAGGCCGCGGTCCAGGCCGGCGGCTGCGGCATCATCAGCATCGGAATCGCCGGCGGTTTGGCGACCGGACATTCGCCCGGCGACTGGGTGATCGCCTACGGTGTGGTGGCTGAAGGGGTGCGAATCCCAACCGACGCCCGCTGGTCGAAGCGGCTTCTTGAGGCGCTTCCGAAGGCGGTTTACGCCGATATTTCGGGGGTCGATGCCCCGGTGGTGCGGCAGTCCGACAAGCAGGCGCTGCACGAGGCGGCCGGAACCGTGGCTGTCGATATGGAGTCCCACATCGCGGCCAAGATCGCGGCCCGGCACAGCGTGCCATTCGCGGCCTGCCGCGTGATCATCGATCCGGCGGAGCGGACGTTGCCTCCGGCAGCCTTGGTCGGCATGCGCGCCGACGGCCGTCCGGACGTGTTCGCGGTGATCCGCTCGCTCTGCCAGCAGCCGCGTCAGGTGCTGTCGCTGTTGCGCGTGGTGGCCGATGCCCACGCCGCCCGCTCGGCGCTGTTTCGCGGCCGCCGCCGGCTCGGCGATAACCTCAGCTTCCCGGGCGTTGCAGAGCTGCAGCTCAACCCGTCGGTCTGAGCTTCGCTCGCTTTCATTGCCGTTTTAAGCGTGTTTTGAGCGTTTAGAGCGCCAGCGCGGTGTTGCCCTTGAAGAGCACCGGCCCGGTGGGCCGACCGGTGGGCGATCCGGTCGCGGGTTCGAGGGTGATCTCGAACAATTGATCCGTCCCCGGGGGCGGTAGATCCTTCAGCGACAGTTGCAACGTCCGCGCCTGGTTCATCAGGCCGACCGACACCGGCCCGCGCTCACGGCTGGGCAGCGTCCACACCTCCAGGGCACGGCCTGCCGGCACCGCGATACTGGTGATCGGCACCAGCACGACGCGGCCATCGGCGAAGGCGTGGACCACGGCACCGGCGCGGTTGCCATCGAGCAGCACCGCGACCATCGTCGGCTGCTGGGATGCGGCTCTGATGGCAAAGCCCAGTCCCACGGCGAGCACAAGCGTCGCGAGCGAAGCGCCCAGGGCGGTGGCGCGGAGCGCGGCGAGATTGTTCCAGAACCGGGTCCACGCGCCCGACGAAGGCGTGGTGCGCGCCGCCGCCGCCGGTACGCCGGCCTCGATCTTGCGCCAAAGCTCGTCGCCGGCGGGATGTGGGACGGCGGTGTCGTCCAACGCGGCAAAGCGCGCCCGCCAGCCTTCCACCTCGCGCGCGAACGCCGGGTCCGAGCCAAACCGGCGCTCGGCGTCGCGCTCCGCCGCGCCTTCAAGCAGGCCCAGCACATACTCACCGGCGAGTGCTTTGTCGTCGCGGTCTGTCATCCCATGCACTCCTGCAGGGAAATCAGACTGCGCCGCACCCAGCTTTTCACCGTGCCGAGAGGGACGCCGAGCTTGCCGGCCATCTCGCCGTGAGAAAGCCCATGAACATAGGAGAGTACGACGACGGAACGGCGGGCCGGGTCGAGGCGCTCAAGGCAGCGCCGTAACGCGCTGGTCTCAGGCAATTGCGACAGGGCGCTTTCGGTCATCGGCGCGGCCTGGTCCGCGGCGTCCTCGTCGGATGTGAAGCGGCTCTCGTCTCGCAGGATGCTCAAAGCGGAATTGCGCAGGATAGCGTAGAGCCAGCCCCGGGCCGCGCCCTTCTGCGGATCGAACGTGGCCGCCGCCCGCCACACCCGCATGAAGGTGTCCTGGACCGCCTCTTCCGCCAGATCCTGCCGCCGAAGCATGCGCCTCGCCACGCCGATCATGCGCTGCGCTTCGATATCGTAGATGACCCGCAACGCCGGCCGGTCGCCGGCCGCGCAACGGGCGAGGGCCGCGGCAACCTGCACTTCAGTCGCGTTGTCGGGCGACGCGTGGCTCATGATGCTCCGTTACAACCGATCCTACGAAAAGGCCCACTGGCAGCCAATGTCATGGGGATACGGCAGCCCGCGCCAAATGGATGCAGCCCAATCACATTTATTTCAACAGCCGTCCTGCATCCGTCCGAGCGTCCGGCCGGTACCCCCTTCAGTCGCAATCAGGCGACTTGCGAATCCAAGGGAGCGTGCAATGCATATCAAGACCATTCTGGCGGCATCGGCGGCCGTTATCATCAGCGTCATCGGCGCGCAGGCGGCCGAAGTGGCGGCCCTTTCGGGCGACAACACCATCTCGATCGTCGACACCAGCAAGAAGGCCGTGACCAAGACCTGGAAGATCGAGGGAGTCGCCGGCAAGGTGCTCGGCATCGACGTGCGGCCCGCTGACGGCATGATGTATGCGGTCGGCGCCGACGCTGGCATCTACACGGTCGATATGAAGACCGGCAAAGCGACCATGAAGTCGAAGCTTGATAAGACCGGCGACACCAACTGGGCGACGGCCAAGGTGACGGTGGACTTCAACCCGGTCGCCGACCGGCTGCGCGTAATGGCCAACGACGGCGCCAACCTGCGCATCAACGTCGATGACGGCAAGGTCACCGTGGACGGCTCGCACAAGTACGCCGAAGCCGACATGCACAAGGGCGAGAAGCCGAACATCGTCGCCGGCGCCTACACCAATTCTGTGAAGGGCACCAAGGAGACCGCGCTGTTCAACATCGACGCCACGATCGGCGGCTTGATCAAGCAGGCTCCGCCGAACGATGGCACGCTCAACGCGGTCGGCAAGCTCGGCGTCAAGGTCGATACGGTGGCGTTCGATATCTGGTCGGATGGCCAGGGCAAGAACGAAGCCTGGCTGATGTCCGGCGAGTGGCTGCACAGCGTCGATCTGGCGAGCGGCAAGGCGACGCCGGCGGTGGAGATCAAGGGCGTGAGCGGCGTGCGCGACATTGCCATCCTGCCGGCGATGTAACGACAGGCGTGTTCCAGCAAATGTCGTGTCCCGGACCGGCGGTCCGCTGTGTCCGGGACACGATCACTCAACTCAGAGAAGCTTGAAAATCTCGATCTCGATGGCGCCGGGGAACATGGCCTTCCAGCCCTGGATATAGCCCTGCACACGCGGGTTGCTGGCCATCTGCTGCCGGTTCTGCTCCAGCGTTTCCGGCGCGTCGTATTCGATCTCCTAGAGGAAGCGGGCGGGATCATCGACGTTCTGCATCAGGCGGACCTTGGCGTCGCCGAACATCTGGTAGAGTGGCGCCGCCGATTTGATCATGGCGATCATCTGCTCCGAAGCTCCGGTCATGGTGAATTTGAAGTGCAGGATTCGCCGGATCTTCGGTTCGACTTTGGCCATGGTCGGTTCGGACCTTTCTGCTGGAGCGGTGCTGCGCCGTCCCCGAGGATGAGTATAGCGCCAAACGCGCGCCGGACACGCGGTCAGTAAACACAAGGATAACATCGCGCCTGGTTTTGACGCTGTGGGCGAAGTGCGCCGTTAACCATCAGATCTCAGGCGCCGTGAACCTTTTCTCAGGGTATTTCCTCTAGGTATTAGGAAATCAACTGAGGGGAGCGGCAATCGTGTTTTCGATCAACAAGCCTTTGAAGAAATTTGCTCAATCTGTCCGGACCGCGTCGGTGGCAACGGCCCTGGTGGGATTTGTGGCGATGCCGGCGCCGGTCCAGGCGTTCGGGAGCCCGTTCACGGCGATGTCCGGCTCGTGGTCGGGCACCGGCACCATCACGACGTCGGATGGCAACATGGAGCGTATCCGCTGCCGCGCGAAGTATGACGTGGGCGGCGCCGGCTCGAATGTGGACCTGACAATTCGCTGCGCCGGCGACAGCTACAACTTCGAACTCCAGAGCAACGCCACCCACAATAACGGCGCCGTGGCCGGCAACTGGTCGGAGAACACGCGCCGCGTCGGCGGCAATATCGAAGGCACCGCCCGTGGCAATGCGATCAGCGTGCGGGTATCGGGGGGTCATGTCGGCGACGCTCGGGATCAGCACAAACGAGAATCAGCAGTCGATCTCGATCCAGGCGCCGGGCACCGAATTGCAGTCGGTGGCGATCTCGATGAACCGCGGCGCGCCGTAGTTTCGCGGCGTTACAGCGCCGGTTCAGTTCCAGGCCGGGCGCGCAGCGATGTGCGTCCGGCTTGTCTGTTCGGCGCAGGTCGGATCGGCTAGGCTTCCGCGATAGTCCGGGAGGCCGACAATGCTGACACGGCGACAGATGATGGCGGCCTCGGCCGCGTTCGTCGGAGCGGGCGCGGGCATCGCGCGGGCGCAGGCCGACTGGCCGAACAAGCCGGTCAAGGTGATCGTGACCTATCCGCCGGGCGGCGGCGCCGACACCACCGCGCGCATCCTGTTTCAGAAGCTGTCCGAGATGTGGGGCAAGCCTTTCGTCATCGACAACCGCGGCGGCGCCGGTGGCACCATCGGCGCGGCGGTCGCGGCGAAGGCCGATCCGGACGGCTACACCGTCATGCACGACGCGACGGCGTATTCGGTGAACCCGGCGCTCTATCCGAAGCTGTCGTTCGATTACGGCAAGGATTTCGAGCCGGTGTTTTTGGCTTCGCTGGTGCCCAACCTGCTGGTTGTGACGCCGTCGGTCGAGGTGAAGACCGTCGCCGACATCGTCGAACTGGCGAAGAAGACGCCGGGCGGCCTCGACTTCGCGTCGTCGGGCAACGGCACGGCGCAGCATCTGTGCCTCGAACTCTTGAAGTTCATGGCCAAGGCGCCGATCAACCACGTCCCCTACCGCGGCGGCGCGCTGGCGCTGAACGACGTGATCGCCGGCCAGGTGAAGTATTTCTTCTCCAACGGTTCGGCGTCGGTCGGGCTCGTGCATGGCGGACAGGTCAGGGCGATCGCCCACACCGGCCGCGGCCGGCTCGGCACCTTGCCCGATCTGCCGGCGGTGCAGGACACCATCGCGGGCTTCGAAGCCTACGAGTGGAACGGCGTGTTCGTGCCCGCCGGCACGCCGCCGGGCATCGTCAAGAAGCTCAACGCCGGTTTGAACGAAGTGCTGCGCCAGCCCGACATCGTGGCGCGGTTCAAATCGCTCAACATCGATTTCAAGGCCAACACGCCGGAAGAATTCCGCGCCTTCGTCGGCGCGGAGACCGAGAAGTGGGGCAAGGTGGTGCGCGACGCCGGGATCAAGATCGGTTGAACGCCTGACGCGAGAATGAGTCTACCGAGGAGGACGTGATGTCGATGGATCAACGCGCTGCCGCCGAAGTCACAAAGTCCATTCGCGCGCACTGGGGGCTGTTCGTCGCCGAGGGGTGTGTGCTGGTGGTTCTCGGACTGCTGGCGGTCCTGGTGCCGCCGCTGGCGACATTGGGCTTTACGATCTTCCTCGGCTGGCTGTTCATGGTCAGCGGTGCGATGGGCCTCATCGCGACACTGTGGGCTCGTCAGGCGCCGGGCTTCTGGTGGTCGTTGCTGTCCGCCGTGCTGGCGATCGCGGCCGGTCTTGTTCTGGTCGTCAGCCCCACTGGCGGCGCGGTCTCGCTTACGCTGCTTTTGGCAATGTTTTTCGTCATCGAGGGCGTCGCGACAATGATGTACGCGCTCGACCAACGACAGCAACTGTCTGGCCGCTGGGGCTGGATGCTATTCAGCGGCATCGTCGATCTCGCGCTCGCGGCGATGATCGTGACGGGGCTGCCCGGCACCGCGACTTGGGCGCTCGGTGTTCTGGTCGGCGTCAACATGCTGTTAGGCGGCACGGCGCTGATCGCCATGGGCCTGCACGCACGTTCGTTGCGATAGCGCTCGGATATGAGCATCACCTCCAGCACGGTCACGCTGAAGCGCGACGGCGCGCGAAGCTTTGATGGCTATTTCGCTACGCCTTCGCAATCCAAGGGCCCGGCGATCCTGTTGCTGTCGGATATGTTCGGGGTGAACGAGCCGATCCGCGACGTGGCCGATGACTACGCCGATCGGGGACACGCGGTGCTGGCGCCGAACCTGTTCTGGCGTTCGGAGATTCCCGGCGTGATCTCCTACGAGGACTCCGAACACGCCAAGACGTGGGCGCGGCTGAAGGCGATGGATCTCGGCGTGGTGTCCGCCGACATGGCAACCGCCGTCGGCTGGCTCCGCGTGCAGCCCTACGGGCAGGGCAAGGTGGCGGCGGTGGGTTTCTGCGGCGGCGGCCGGTTTGCCTTTCTCGCCGCGGTGCGCTGCGGCGTCGACGCAACGGCGGCGCTTTATGGCCTCGGCATTTCGCAGCACCTCGATGAAATCGGCAACGCTCGCGGACCGGTACAGATGCACTATGGCCTGCGTGACCGGCGAATTTCGCACGAGGAGATCGACACCGTGTCAGCCGGCGTGCGCGGCCGACCCGGCATGGAGGTGTTCATCTATCCAGACGCCGGACATTCGTTCGCCAATCCGGCGCGGCCGACCTACGACCCCGCCGCGACCAGGCTCGCCACCGAGCGGATCGACGCGATGCTGGCCGAACTCGGCAAATAGTCTATTTGCGTAAGCCGGCGGTCTCGACCACACCGTTCCAGCGCTTGCGCTCAGCTTCGATGTGCCGCGCGAATTCCGCCGGCGAACCGCCGATCGTCGCCACCGTCTGGCCGTGCAGCGATTTGATCACGTCGTCAGATTTGACCGCCTCGTTGGCCGCCTTCGACAGCTTGTCGATGATCGGCTGCGGCGTGCCCGCCGGGACCTCGATGCCGAACCACAGCACCGACTCGCAATCCGGCACACCGGCCTCGATCATGGTGGGTAGCTCCGGGAAGAACACGCTGCGCTTGGCGTCGGTGACGGCCAGCGCGACCAGCTTGCCGCCGGCGATGTGGCCGGAGACCGACGAGGCCGGAGAGAAGTAGCCCTGAATGCGGTTGGCCAGCATGTCGGTGACGACCTGGGGACTGCCGGAATACGGGATGTGAGTGACCTTCACGCCGGCGAGCGAATTGAACAGTTCCAGCGCGAGATGCGTCGAACTGCCAACACCGGAGGAGCCAAACGACAGCTTGCCGGGATTGGCCTTGGCGTAGGCGATCAGTTCCTTGACGTTTTTCACGCCAAGTTCGGGCGTGACCGCGAGTACCGTCGGTGTCGAGGTGATCAGGGTGACCGGTTCGAAGTCCTTGAAGAAGTCGAAGCTCAGATTCGAAGTCATCGCCGCGTTGATGACGTTGGCGGCGGAGCCGACGAACAGCGTGTAACCGTCCTTCGGCGCGCGGGCGGCGTAGGCGGCGGCAAGGCTTGAGCCGGCGCCGACCTTGTTCTCCACCACAACCTGCTGGCCGAGAATCGCGCTCATCTTGGCGCTGATCACGCACGCGGAAATGTCGGCGGTGCTGCCGGGTGGGAAGCCGCTGATCAGGTGGATGGGCGCGTTCGGATAATCCTGCGCCTGCGCGAAGCCAGCGGGGCCGACCAAGGCGATAGCGGTGACAACAGCGGCGAGCTTGTTCACGGCATCCCTCCCAGATTTTATTTTGAGAGAGCCAAGCATGTTTCGGCTTTTGCCGCCAGCCGCTGCGACAATTGCGCAGCGCCCTTTCCGGCTACGGCAAGGTGACGATGCCGGTCCAGAACTGCATAAAGCGTCCGGTGTCGACGTCGTACTTGCGCGCGAATTCGAGCCGGCCGTCGTCGCCGATGCGGTACAGCACCAGCGCGGCCGGAAGCGTCGAACCGTCGCGCATGGCCATCGGCTGGATGCTGGCCGCGATCAGCAGGCGGCCGCTCGGTTCGATGGCGAAGCTGCGCAGGTGGTTGGTGTGGGCGTCGATATTCTGGATCAGCGTGGGTTCGCCGCTTGCTGGATCAATGGAGAACACCGCCACGTTGTTCTCTCCGGCCTTGAACACCTTGCGGCCGCCGATCTCCTCGGTGCCGGAGTTGCGGTTGGTCATATAGACGAAACGGCCGTTCGGATGGATGTGGATGGCTCCGGCCATCTGCGTGTGCATGTGATTGGCGCGGTCGATCAGCGCGTTCTTGATGAACGTGGCGTCGCGCGGCAGCGTGCCGTCCTCGTTCAGCGAGTAGACGTGAAGCTCGCTCTGGCGCTCCACGGAGAGGAACAGCCACGGCTTTTCCGGATGAACTTCGAAATGGCGCGGGCCGAAGCCCAGCCCGTTGCCGCGCTGGATCGAGGCAAGATTGATCAGCACGCCGTCCTTGAATCCATAGACCTTGAGCGCGCCGGGGTCTTCCGCCTTGCCGGCTTCGGGATTGTTGCCGCGCGTGACCATGATCGCCGTCTGGTTGCCCGGTGTTGTGAGCACCTGATGGGCGAAGACGCCGACGTCGAGCGCGCCGTGCGGCACAAGATCGCCGATCGCGCCGTCCGGCCCGATGCGATGGACGGTGATATTGCTCGGGTAATTGTAGGCCGTCAGCAAGTATCCGCCGGAGCAATCGACGCTGCAATGCACCGGACGCGATGGCAGCGACACGGGCTCGCCATGCGGCGACAGCGCGCCGGACGATGGGTCGATGCGGAACGCGGTCATGATGTGCCGCGTGCCGGGGATGATGTTTGGCCCGCCATCGCTCGAAACCACGTAGAGCCACTGCTTCGACGGATGCGGCCAGACGTATTGCACGTTGGCGCCCGGCGTGGTCACGGCGTCGCGCGGGACCAAAGATGCGGCATCCACGTCGATGTCGTGGCGGATGAGCTCCGGCCCGATGCTCTGGTAGAACACCGCCTTCATTGCATTCCTCCCCAATGATTGTTTTTATTCCGCCGCCTGGGCCGGCGGCGCGGAGTCGATAAAGCCGCCGGACTGCCGACGCCACAGCTCGGCGTAGTGTCCGCCGGTGCGCAACAGCTCGGCATGGGTTCCCTGTTCGACGATGCGGCCGCGGTCGATGATGACCAGTCGATCCATCCGCGCGATGGTGGAGAGACGGTGCGCGATCGCAATAACGGTCTTGCCGGTCATTAGCGTATCGAGGCTTGCCTGGATCGCTGCCTCGACCTCG
>JAPLPD010000356.1 GCA_026400395.1 Alphaproteobacteria bacterium
CCTCCCTTCGTCACCCCAGCAGCGGCGCATTCTCATCCTGATTGTCGCGGGATTCTCACCTTGATTGTCGCGCCGCAGAAGGGCTTAAAAACGTTAAAAACCCTTATTTACTTGGTGAGCGCGCTGGGATTCGAACCCAGGACCCCATGATTAAAAGTCATGTGCTCTACCGACTGAGCTACGCGCTCCCGGCCGCACATCTAGGCCATAGGGGCTGGCTTTCCAAGCCAAAACCGATGGTTTCAACGGCTACCCCGGCCGGTGCGGTTGACCTCACGCCGCCCGTTCGCTTTGCTGGGTCATCCGAGCCGGGAAAATGCGTTTTCGCGCGCCTTTTTGGCGCCGGAGGAGGATGACATGCCGATCGTCAATCGCGTTGCTGACATGGTCTCGGAAATCGCCGCATGGAGGCAGGATATTCACGCCCATCCGGAACTGATGTTCGACGTCCACCGCACCGCCGGTGTGGTGGCCGAGAAGCTCAAGAGCTTCGGGTGCGACGAGGTGGTGACTGGCATCGGCCGCACCGGGGTGGTGGGTGTGATCCGCGGCAGGAAGGGGACGGGGAATCGGACTATCGGGCTTCGGGCCGACATGGATGCGCTCCCGATCGAGGAGGCGACCGGCCTTTCATACACATCGTCCGTGCCCGGAAAAATGCATGCGTGCGGCCACGACGGCCACACCGCCATGCTGCTTGGCGCCGCGAAATATCTCAGCGAAACGCGTAATTTCGACGGCACGGCGGTGGTGATCTTCCAACCGGCCGAGGAGGGCGGCGGCGGCGGCCGAGAGATGGTCAACGACGGCATGATGGATCGTTTCAAGATCGAGGAGGTGTATGGGATGCACAATTATCCCGGCTTCCCGATCGGCGACTTCGCCATCCGCTCCGGCCCGATGATGGCGGCGGCCGACCGCATCTATATCGACATCGAAGGTGTCGGCGGCCACGCGGCGCGCCCGCACACGTCCGTCGATACGGTTGTGGTGGGCGCGTCCATAGTCAACGCGCTGCAGTCGATTGTGTCGCGCAACGTCGATCCGCTGGAGTCCGCGGTGGTTTCGATCACCCAGTTCCACGCAGGCACCGCCGACAACATCATCCCGCAAACCGCGCACCTGCGGGGCACGGCGCGAAGCTTGACGCCGGAGACGCGCGACTTGGTGGAAAAGCGTGTGTTCGAAGTAGTGGAAGGCACCGCCCGACTCTATGGCGCCAAGGCAACCGTGACCTACAAGCGCGACTACCCGGTGACGCGCAATCACGACCGGCAGACGTCGTTCGCGGCGGAGGTGGCATCGCAGGTGGTCGGCAAGGATCGCGTGGATACGGCCGTTCCGCCGATGATGGGCGCGGAGGATTTCTCGTTCATGCTGGAGGCGCGGCCGGGCGCATTCATCTTCATCGGCAACGGCGACAGCGCCGGATTGCACCACCCGGCTTACAATTTCAACGATGAGGTCATCCCGGTGGGCACGTCGTATTGGGTCAAACTCGTCGAGACCGCGTTGCCCGGTTAACCGCTTAGTGGCGGAGTTTGCCGCGCGGCTCGTCCGACGGTGCGTTGGTCACGGTCACGGCGGGCGTGGACACCCAGCCGGCCTTGACGACCTCGTCCTGCAGCATCTGCAAGATACGCTGAAATTCGGGACGCGTGAGATTGGCGTTCGCGCCGCCCGTTCCGGCGCGTAGCTCCATCTGAATGCGGTCGCCTTTTTGGGTGAGGGAAACGTGCTGGGCAAGGTCCGCCGTGGCAACCGTGGTTCTCAGAACTGCGGTCGGTGTGAATGACATTGCCGGAGCGGTTGTGGCGACGGCGGCTTCGCGTTCAAAGGCGACGACGTCCTTGCGCGCCTCGGGCGCGGCCCGCTTGGCCAACGGAGACGTCGTCGCCATGAATTGTCCCGCGTTCTCGAGCAGCGCAAGCACCAGCCTGCGCGTGAGCCAGCAGGACCACGCGTCCGGGCTTCCGGCATTGACCGCGCCAAGGATGCGATCCTCCCGCGTGTCGTAGCCAAACGTCAGAGATCTCAAGGTGTGCAGCTGCGCCACCGCTTATGCCGCTCGAACTTGGAGAGCATGGACACCTACTGGGCAGGCTCGATCTGCTTTTCTGCGACAGGGGTGGGCACCGACACCTGCGGCACGGCCGGACGGCGGGTCAGCATCCTTCCGACGCGCGCCTCCAGGCCATTCCAGAAGGCGAACTCGTTGACCTGGCTGCTTTCGAGAACCGCCAACGCGACTGCGGCGAGGAACGGAAGCGACTGAACGGCAAGCGCCAGCGCGAACAGGTCGATCTCGCGCACAAGCTCCCAGTTGGTCGCGTGCAGGAAGGTGGCGCTCGCGACCAGGAGCCCGCCGATCACGGCCTCCCAGAATGCCGGGAAATCCATGCTGCGGCGCGCCGTGCCGCCCTTGGCAGTGCGAACGAACGGCAGGCCATCTTTGATCAGGCCGAAGCCGACAGCGCGTGCCACCGTCCACTGCAGGCCCATAGCGGCGAACACGGCGCCGAACATCTGGCCGCCCGGAATCCGGACGCGCAGCCCGTAGAGAGAAACGAAATGCAAGACCGACACCACGAAGGCGGCGAGGATCGGGATGGTCAGAATTTTGTCGGGAATGGCGATGCCGACGATGGCGACAAATGGAACCCAGATCAGGTTGAGCAAGGCCACCAGCACGCCGACACTCTCGGCGCCCAGCCACGACAGCCAGCCGAACGTGAATTCACGCTTCTGATCGCGGGTGAGCGAACTGCGGCCAGGAAGGAACCGGCGCCAGTGCTTTTTCATGATCTGGAAGCCGCCGTAAGCCCAGCGGTTGCGCTGGCGCTTGTAGGCGAGATAGCTGTCCGGCAGGAGTCCATAGCCGTAGCGGCGGTTGGTGTAGTGCGCGGCATAGCCGAGTTCGAGGATGGTGAGGCCGAGATCGGTGTCCTCGCAGATGGTGTCGCTTGACCAGTTGCCGGCCGCGACGATCGCCGAGCGGCGGATCAGGCACATCGTGCCGTGCGCGATGATGGCGTTCTTTTCGTTACGCTGCACCATCCCGATGTCGAAGAAGCCGGCATACTCGCCGTTCATGGCGTAATGCATGGCGGTGCGTTCGCCGTCGCGATGGTCCTGCGGAGCCTGGACCAGGCCGATCTTCGGATCGGCGAACAGCGGCAGGAGATCCTTCAGCCAGTTCGGATGCACGACATAGTCGGCGTCGAGCACGCCGATGATCTCGACGTCGGGGGCGGTGTGGTTCAGCGCCACGCGCAGCGCGCCCGCCTTGAAGCCCTCGAGGTTTTCCTCGCGAACAAACTTGAAACGGTCGCCGAGGGTCTTGCAATGATCCTCGATCGGACGCCACAGGGCGGGGTCCGGCGTGTTGTTGATGACGAGAATGCATTCGAAGTTCGGGTATTCCAGCCGGGCAACCGAATCCAGCGTCTGCTTGAGCATTTCCGGCGGCTCGCGATAAGCCGGAATGTGAATCGAGACCTTCGGCACCATTGGCAATTCAGGCGCGAGCGGCGGCGATTCTATGAGGCGGCTGGGCTTGTTGCCGAAAGCGACATCGGCGATTTCCTCGACGCGCTTCAACGCAATGAAGATCAGCGGCAGGAGAAGGATAAGAGCAAGACCGTACGCGATAGCCGCGCCGGTGACGAAATAGTGTCCGTTCCAATAAGCGAACAGGATTGCGAACCATGCGCCGACGATGTGCGCGGCTGACGCCAGCATGGCGGTCTGGCCGGCGCTCGATGTGGCCAGTGAAAGAATTGGGAGCGACAACAGCAGCCCGATCAGCAGTGCGATGCCGGCGAGTTTCCAATGATCGGGATCGGTGATTGGTCCGGACCAGGAGAACTTGGGCTGCCGTGAGGTGTCGAACATGCCCCAGTAGGGGCCGACGCCGCCTTCGAACGTTTTCCAAGGCTGGTCATAGGCTTCGATGATGTTGTAATCGATGCCCTGCGCTTCGGCGCGGACAACGAAATTACGCATCACACGAGCCTGGATCAGCGGATCGGGAGTGGCCGCGCGGCGGTTGTAGCCCGCGCTTGGCCAGCCAAACTCGGCGATCACGATGCGTTTGCCGGGATAGGCTGCCCGCAACATGTCGTAGATGCGGATCGCCTGATCGACCGCCTCGGTCTCGGAGATGCCCTCCCAGTAAGGCAGCACATGAGCGGCGATGAAGTCCACCGCAGAGACCAGTTCGGGATGCTCGATCCAGGCATTCCAGATTTCGCCGGTCGTTACTGGAACCGAAGTCTCGCGTTTGACCCGATGAATCTTGGCGATCAGTTCGTCGATCGTTTGCTCACCGCGGAAGATGGTTTCGTTGCCGACCACGACGCTGTCGATATTGCGATGCTTGCGCGCGAGTTCGATCACGTTGCGCAGTTCGCGCGCGTTGCGGTCCGTATTCTTGTCGATCCAGGCGCCGACCGAAACCCGCAGGCCGAACTCCTTGGCGACTTCCGGCACAAGTTCGGAGCCGCCGGTCGATGAGTAGGTGCGGATCGCGCGGGTGTAGGGCGCAATCGCTTTCAGGTCGGCGCGGATTTGCACATCGGTCGATCGCCGACCGCTGTCTGGATGGGCGGAGCCATCGAATGGCGTGTAGGATAAACTGGGGAGTTGCCCGCTAAAGGCTGGGGCGCTGCTAACGTCCCTGGAAATTGCCCACACGCTGGCATGAATGCAAGCGATGAGAACGCCGACAACCGCGACGACGCGCATTAGAGCGACCAAACGGGGCTTGAACCATCATGGCCCATCCCGTCCCCTGGGTGGGTCATTGCTGCGAAGCAGCATACCTCATTCGAGGCCATAACACTATACTTTCAACGTCATGGCGAATTGATGACCAGTGACCGGGTGACCGGCGGACGTTTGTCTAACGCGCCTCTTTATTCGGGGTTCCGGCGGTAGCCTGGCTCGGTCCAGAAATTTGCGCGGCCGGAGGAGGGGGGGTGGCCCCAGCCGGCGTGGCGGCTGCCGCGCCCGCAGGCGCCGCGGCCGTAGGGGCCGCCCCGGCAGGCGCCGCTGCCGTGGCCTGGGACGCGGCCGTAGGGTTCAGCCAGCACGAATGCACACGGGCGTTGAGGCTCTGAGGCGATTTCGGGTCGATGTTGTTGCCCTGGCGGACGACACACCGAAACGAAGATTGAATATGCGGTCCGGGGCAGCCAAAGCGGTCGTACAGGTCGAGATGGCGGAAAGCCGTGTCCATGTCGTCCCGCCACATTAGCCCAACCACCCGCCGGCCGAGCCAGACGCATTCCGGGTTTCCGGCAGGACCGTTGACCAGACGGGTCGCCTCGGCAAATTCGTCGACCTGGCGCTGAGCGTCTTTGGCCGGATCAGCCGACTTTTCGGCCGCTGGCTTATCGGCGGGCTTGGTATCGGCCGTCTGAGCGAAGGCTGGCGTCAGCGCGGACGCGACAGTGACGGCAACGACGAAACTGATACGCGCGAAAAAGGACATGGCCGGACCGGATGAGTTTGAGTCGTTGTTGTTTCGCGTTTGCTTGTCGCGTTATCTGTACACTGAATTGGTCCGATTTACGGCCTGCACCGTACGAACTTGTAGCGTGTGAGATTGCCAAAGTTATTGTCTTTGTCCAGCGCTTGCCGTGTACTTGATTAAAGTGTCGCGGCGTGTCAGCGGAGCCGTCATGGCGAGGCAAGCCCGCCGCCGGACGAGCGGATGAATAAACCTGTCAGTCTGTTCACTTTGACCGCCGCGATCATCGTCGTGGCTTGGTGGTGGCTTGGTGCCGCGGTGCCGATGCCGCCATCGCCGCTTGTGGCGGGTGAGAAGCTTTACTGCGTCTCCTATGCGCCGTTCCGCGGCGGACAATCTCCCCTCGACATGTCGACCAAAATAGCGGCCGCTCAGATCGAGCAGGATCTCGCCCAATTGGCGAAGGTGACCGATTGCGTTCGCACTTACTCCGTTGACTTCGGTATCGAGCAGGTGCCGGAGATCGCGCACCGGCTTGGTCTGAAGGTGCTGCTTGGAATTTGGGTGTCGAGCCACGCCGACCGAACCCAATATCAGATCAGCACTGGCGTCGCTCTGGCGAACCAGTTTCCCGACGTGGTGCGGGCGGTGATCGTCGGCAACGAGGTGTTGCTGCGCGGCGAAGTGTCGCCGACGGTGCTCGGTGAGTTGATCCGCACCGTTAAATCCCGGGTCAAGGCGCCGGTAACCTACGCCGATGTGTGGGAGTTCTGGCTGCGGCATCGCGAACTCGCCAGTGCTGTCGATTTTGTCACCATCCATATTCTGCCGTACTGGGAGGACGATCCGGTTGCAGCGAGCGCGGCGGCTGACCATGTCAGCGATATCCGCAGACGCGTTGCGGAAAACTTCCCGCACAAGGAAATCGTTATTGGCGAGGTCGGTTGGCCGAGCGCGGGCCGCATGCGCGAGGGTGCGCTGCCATCGCCCGCCAATCAGGCGCGTGTGGTTTCCGATGTGCTTGAACGCGGCAAGCGAGGCAATTTTCGCGTTAACGTGATCGAGGCATTTGATCAGCCTTGGAAGCGCGCTCTGGAGGGCACGGTCGGTGGTCATTGGGGCGTGTTCGATGACTCCACGCGCCAACAAAAATTCGTCTGGGGCACGCCGGTCTCAAACCATCCGAACTGGCCGTGGCAGGCGGCCGCTGGCATTGCGCTGGCTGCCTTGATGTTCGCAATTGCCTCGCGACAACGTGCCGCCGGCGCGGGAGAGATCGGCCTGGGCGCATGGGCGGGCATCGCGCTGAACGCAGCCGTCGCCGGTATGCTGCTCGGCTGGACCGTCGAGAACCTGCCGATCGAAAGCCTTGGCGCCGCCGGCTGGCTGCGCGGCATCTCGTTCGGCGTGCTTGCGATCGCCGCGCGGGTGGTCGGGGCCGCTGCGATGGCAGGCGCCATTTCGGCTCCCGAGTTTGCACGGATGATTGGGCACAAGGCGGATCGAGTGCGCGATCCGTTGGTGCTGGCGGCGGGTGCTATCCTGATGATGGTGACGGTGATGGCGCTGCAATCGGCGCTCGGACTGTCGTTCGATCCGCGCTACCGCGACTTTCCATTCGCGCCACTGACCGCGGCGGTGTTCCCTTTTGTTTTGCTGAGCTTCCGCTGCCCTGTTGCGGGCCGCCGTGCGCTCGCGGAAGCGCTTGCAGCTGTGCTGCTGGCGTTGTGCGCGGTGTTCATCATCTGGAACGAGACGATCGCGAACTGGCAGGCGCTGTGGTTTTCCGCGGCGCTTGCGTTGCTTGCGCTCAGCTTGCTTCGGGCACGGGTCGCGCCAGGCTGAGGATCAACAACGCCACCGCAAACGCGGACAGTCCCGTGTTATAGAGTACGAGGCCGGAGGCGGCGGTGAGCAGCGTGAGCCCCCAAAAGATCACCGACGGCCGCAGCAGGTTGAGCGCCGCCGCGCCCAGCGCCACGATGCCGAACACCTGCGGGGTGAAGAGCGCGATCGTGGTCCGCCGGCTGGCGCACAGCCAGCTTCCGCCGCTTTCCCCGCAGGCAATGCCGACGGCGGCCGACTCGATCACCTGATAGCGCATGAAAAACCCGTAGGTCAGTCCGATCAGGGCAAGACTTGCGAGCAGCACGGCCTGGCGCCGGGTGGGTCGATAGAGCGAACGGTCCATGCGGACATTATGCCCCGGCGATCAGCGGACAGCGAGCCGCTGGCCTTCGAACAGGGCGGGGGCGCAGATCGCGCCCGCCGCGGTGATGGTGGCGCACAGCCGGGCGGCGCTGGCAGCATTGCCGATCGGGCCCGCGATCAGGCGAAATTCCATGGCATTGGGGCGCGGCCGTTCGCGCATGTGCACCACCGGCCGCAGTCCTTCGAGCAGGGGGCCGTGCCGGCGAAGCGCGGCGGTCCAGGCGGTACGAAGCGCCTCCACCGAGTTGGCGCCGCCGAGATCGAGCCCGAATTCGGTCTTGTTGACGATGGATCCGGGCTGCGGCGGCGGCATCGGCACATCCGCCGGGGAATTGGGCGGACTGATACTGGACGTGACCTCTTCGGGTTCGACCGCGGCGGCGGGCGGAGCCTGGGCCGGCGGGACGGGCGGCATGGTGGCCCAGGATGCAGCCTTTTCGACCCGGGCGATGGAGCCGGTGACTCCGTCGATGGTCTGTTCGAGGCTGGCAATGCGCTCCAGCAGCCGGTCCCGGTCGATGGTGAGGGCGCGCACGGTTTCGGCGAGCCGCCGGCCCTCGTTGGCATCGAGCGGGCGAACCGGCTTCGCGCCGGAAGGTATTACGATTTCACGGATTTCCGCCATGCCCACGAACAGGCGCTCGCGGCCGACGTCGGTGGTCGCGGCAAGCACGGCGACGAACAGCATCGCCGCCGCGGACGCCCCCCACAGCACGACCCGCAACAGGTCGCGCAACCCGAATCTGCGTTTGATCGGCGCGAATTTCGCGCTGGCGTCCGGCTTGGCCAACCGTATTCCCTCCGAATCAGCCCTTTGAAAACATTAGCTGATTCGCCTTGAAGGTGCTGTTTATTGGATCGTGCTATGAGCCCGCGACTTGCACGGAGTCGAAATGACCACGCGAACCTGCCTGACCATCGTCCTCGCGGCCGGAGAGGGGACGAGATTGCGGTCGTCACGACCGAAGGTGTTGCACGAGGTGGCGGGCCGGACCTTGCTCGGTCACGTTCTCACCGCGGTCAAGGCGGCCCAAAACACGGTGATATCCGTGGTGCTCGGCCCTGAGCATGACGTTGTTTCCGCCGAAACAAGCCGCGTCGCGCCCGAAGCCAGCGTGTTCATCCAGACCGAGCGGCGGGGCACGGCGCATGCGGTGCTGGCGGCCCGGTCGGCAATTGAGAAGGGCGCCGACGACGTCCTGGTGATTTTCGGCGACACCCCGCTGATCCAGCCGCAGACCTTGCAGCGGCTGCGGACGGCTCTGGCCGATGGCGCGGCGGTCGCGGTGCTCGGATTTCGGCCCGCCGATCCGACCGGCTACGGCCGGCTGGTGACGCAAGGCGACGACCTCCTCGCCATCGTCGAGCACGCCGACGCGACCGAGGCCGAGCGCGCCATCGGACTCTGCAACGGCGGCCTGATGGGCCTGGACGGCAAGACCGCCTTGTCGATCCTGGAGCGTATCGGCAACGCCAACCGCAAGGGCGAATTCTATCTGACTGACGCGGTGAAGATTGCGCGCGACATGGAGCGCAAGGCGGTCGCGCTCGAAGTGACGGAGGATGAAGTGAGCGGCATCAACACCAAGGCGCAACTGGCGGCGACCGAAGCCACCATGCAGCAGCGGCTGCGGCAGGCGGCGCTCGAAGCCGGCGTCACTCTGGTCTCGCCGGACACGGTGCACTTTTCGGCCGACACCAAACTCGGCCGCGACGTCACCATCGAACCCTTCGTGGTGTTCGGACCCGGCGTCACCGTGGAGGACGGCGCGACCATCCGCTCGTTCTCGCATCTGCAAGGTGCGCAGGTCGGCAAGGGCGCCATCGTCGGCCCGTTCGCGCGGCTGCGGCCTGGCGCAAAGCTTGAGGAGAACGTGCACATCGGCAATTTCGTCGAGGTGAAGGAGGCGCTGATCGAGGCCGGCGCGAAAGCCAACCATCTGGCCTACATTGGCGATGCGCGGGTGGGGGCGGGCGCCAACGTCGGCGCCGGCACCATCACCTGCAACTACGACGGCGCCGCCAAGCATCGCACCGACATCGGCAAGGGCGCGTTCATCGGCTCGAACTCGTCGCTGGTCGCGCCGGTCAAGATCGGCGATGGCGCGTACATCGGCTCGGGCTCAGTCATCACCGCCGACGTGCCGGCGGACGCATTGGCGATCGGGCGAGGCCGGCAGACCTTGAAGGAAGGCTGGGCCAAGCGCCTGCGCGACATCAAGGGGCTGATCGCGAAGAAGGCGTGACCGGCGGCCGCTCGGTCGTTCTCACCACGTTCAACCGGACTTCAGCCGAGCGAGAGCTCTAGACCCTATGATTGCAGGGCCTGAAGGTGGCCCGTCATCCGATATGCAACGGTACGAGGGTTAAGCCGGCTAGCCGGTACAGAGCCTCATGCATAGGAGACGGGCCTGATGGAACATACTCGATTTATTGGCTTGGACA
>JAPLPD010000018.1 GCA_026400395.1 Alphaproteobacteria bacterium
GATGGCCCCGTTTGGCTAGGTTCCGTATGCTTCTTGCGTTCCAGTGCGTTTGGCATCTTCGGACAAGATATCCGGAGCGTTATCGTTCGCCGAACACGACTTAACGGCAAATTCCGGCTATGGTCGTGTACTGATAAAGCCAAGATCATCCGAATGATGCGAAAGGACCGTGAGGCTGAATGACAAAACTTGCGCTCGCCCTGGTATCCTATTTCGTAATGGCCGCTGTCGCGGGTGCAGCGGAATATCCGGCCAAGACGATTAGGATATTGGTGCCGTATCCGCCCGGCGGGCTGGTCGACCTGGCGGCAAGAACCGTCGCTGGCGAAGTTCAAAAGAGATGGAAACAAACGGTAGTGATCGAAAATCGGCCGGGCGCGAGCGGAGCACTTGCGGTTCGGGCTGCCGCCGACGCAGAGGCCGACGGTCACACCTGGCTGATGACGACCAACACGGAGATCACAGTCAATCCGTCACTGCTCCAGAACATCTCATACGACCTGGATCGCGATTTCAATGTCATCACGATGCTTGTGGACTCCCCTCTTGCTGTCGTGACGTCGCTGCATTCGCCGTTTGACAATGTGCAGGGACTCATCGCCTTCGCGAAGAAGCAAGCGGAGCCTGTTCTCTATGCATCGCCTGGGACGGGCACGCTGAACAATATCTTGTCGGAATGGCTGGCGAGCGATCAGAAGTTCAAGGTCCAGCACGTGCCGTACAAAGGTGGCGCACCCTCGATCACGGCCATCCTTGCCAACGAGGTTCGCTTCGGCTCGCTCTCGCTCGCGGTCAGCAAGTCGTTGGCCGATGCGGGCAAGCTAAGGATGCTCGGCGTGTCTTCGGCCCAGCGTTCTGCGCTAGCGCCCGATGCTCCCACCCTGACCGAAAATGGTATTTCCATTTCCTCGACGATTTGGGTCGGACTCTTTACACAAAAAAATGTGCCGACCGAGCTTAACGGCAAGATTCACAGCCTCATGATGGAAATCCTGAAGGATGACGAAGTGCGCAGACAGTTTTCCACCCAAGGTGTCGAGCCGCGACCCATGAGTTCGCGCGACTTCTACAATCAGATCAAAACCGAAGAGCGGCAATTGAAGGAAGTGATCCATACGGCGCGGATCGGCCAATAGCAGTCGAACGGGCGCGCCAGCCGATTGAAATCACGGGTTGGGCCGATAGACTGTCCTTATCGAATGGGAGAGCGAAGCATGTTCGTCCGGAATGCTTGGTATGTGGCCGCCGCCATCGCCGAAATAGACAAACCGCTGGCCCGCACGATCCTCAACGAGCCGATCGTACTGTTCAAGAGCCGGCGCGGCGAGATATGCGCGCTCGAGGATCGCTGCTGTCATCGCGGTGCGCCGCTGGCGCTGGGCGATCCGACCGAGACAGGCATCCGCTGTGGCTACCACGGCATGGAATTCAACCGCGAGGGCGTGTGCACCTTCATTCCCGGTCAGACCATTATTCCAAAACGCGCGCGCGTGAAGTCGTATCCTGCCGTTGCGAAAACAGATTATGTTTGGATCTGGATGGGTCAGGCCGACAAGGCCGACCCTGCGACGATTGCTGATTATCCGCCGGACGACCAGGTCAACTGGCCCCGCGCTTACGACATGCTGCATCTGAAGGCCAGCTACGTCATGGTCCTTGAGAACCTTATGGACCTTTCGCATTTGTCCTATCTGCACAAAGGCAGCATCGGCAGCTCCGAGGAGGACAGTGCCAAGGCTTCGATGGATGTGCAGCGGACTCCGGGCGGAATGAAGTTTCTCCGCATTATGCGTGACGCCGACGCGCCAAAAAACTGGCTCAAGCGTTACAAGACCAAGGCCAAAATCGACCGCTGGTCCGAGTTCGAATATGTCGCGCCGAGCATCATCCTGCAGTACAGCGGCGGTGTGAATGCGGGCGAGTATGACGCTGGCGTCCGCGAGGGCGGGCATCTGGTGCGTACCATCCACGCCATCACGCCGGAGACCGAGAAGTCCTGCTTCTATTTCTTCAACAAAGCGGACGGCTATTCCAAGTTCGAAAGCCCCGACACGGTACGAACCTGGGCCTCGACCACGGATGTCTTCAAGGAAGACGCATTCATGCTGGAGCAGCAGCAGCTTCGCCTGGAGAACTTCGATACTGATAAATTGATGGACATCAACACAGACGTTGCGCGCGTTCAGATGATGAGGGCCTTGAAGGAGCGGCTGCGTCAGGAGCAGGAACTGGCCCAGGCGAGCTGACGCGAAAGTGCAACCGCGCGTGGCTGCCCGACCGTGATGCCGGATTCTTCGAACTACGATTACGTTATCGTCGGCGCAGGCTCCGCCGGATGCGTGCTGGCCAATCGGCTCACCGAAGAGTCCGAAGTGCGCGTACTGCTGCTTGAAGCAGGTCCGCGCGACCGCAATCCGCTCATTCACGTGCCGCTCGGCATGGGGAAGATGCACGAATGGAATATGTTTGATTGGAGCTATCGGACCGAGCCCGATCGGGAGTTGAACAATCGCGAGATTGAGGCGACGCGCGGCAAGGTGTTGGGCGGGTCGTCGTCCGTGAACGTGATGGCCTACACACGCGGCCATCGTGGCGACTATGATCGCTGGGCGCGCAACGGCGCGATAGGCTGGTCGTTCGCAGAATGCCTGCCGTATTTCCGCCGCTGCGAAAGCTGGCAGGGCGGTGCGAGCGATTATCGCGGCGGCGGTGGCTCGCTCGGTACTGAATTCGCCTGCACGCAGGACCCGCTATTCACGGCTTGGCTCGAAGCGGCGCGGCAGGCCGGCTACCCGGTCACGGACGACTACAACGGGGCGCAGTCTGAAGGTTTCGGCCGTAGCCAGTACACCATTCGCAACGGCCACCGCTCTTCCAGCGCCAATGCCTTCCTTCGGCCGGCCGAAGGGCGTCCAAATCTCAGGGTTGAAACAGGCGCCCTCGCACATCGAATTATGGGTCTTAAGGAAAACGAGTGGGTGTTTTCAGCAACTTCAGAGCGCTGGGAGCATGCATGTGAGCACCTTGAGCCGCAGATATTCCTGGTCGCGTAGACCGTAGGCGCGCCGCTGGATGACGCGGATCTTGTTGTTGAGGCCCTCGAC
>JAPLPD010000074.1 GCA_026400395.1 Alphaproteobacteria bacterium
CACGGCGTCGATCGCGCCGACCATCTCCTGCTTGCCAACAACGACATCGTCGAGCAGGCATTCAAGTTGCGCCGTGACGCCCGGATCGACCAGCGCTGGATCGGCCTGTTTGAGGATGCCGAACAGCGACAGACCGGTCTCGGTCGGCACGATGTGCTTTCCCTGGGCCATCAGAAAGTTCTGCTTCTTGAGCCCACCGATGATCTCGGCTCGCGTCGCCGGCGTGCCGATGCCCTTGGCTTCCTTCAGGCGCTCCCGCAGAACCTCATCCTCAACGAACCGCCAGGCGTTTTGCATTGCCTCGATCAGGGTGCCTTCGTTGTAGCGCGGCAGTGGTCTTGTTTCCTTGTCCTCGATCTTTGGGGCCTGCAGTTGCGCGGTCTCGCCGTTGCGCAGCGCCGGCAACAATTGCGCCTCGTCACCCTTTTCGTCGGCGGGCTGCCACTCCGGGAATGCCGCGCGCCAGCCAAGATCGATCGGCTGACGGCCAGCGGCGCGGAATTCAAATCCGCGCACGTCGAGCGTTGCGGTTGTCTGCCGGTAGCGGAAGTCGGGCATCAGGGCGCATAGATAGGCCCGGGCAATGACGTCGAACAGTTTTTTCTCGTCGGACGACAGGCGAGGCCATACCTCGCGTAATTTGTCGATGGTGTTGACGTTGGGGATGACGGCATGATGGCTCGCGCCCTCCAGCCCTTTGTCATAGAACGTGCCGCTCGCACCTCTTCGTACGATCGGCGGATCGGGCACCGGGATTGCGCTGAACGACTGGCCAACCTGAAGTCCGGCCACGATCTTCGGTACGTTCGATATCAGGCTCTGTGGCAGGTAGCGCACCTCGGCGCGCGGATAGGTGATGATCTTCTTGCCCTGGCCGTCATAGAGCTCCTGCGCCACCGCAAGCGTCTTGCTGGCGGGCCAGCCAAAGCGCGAACCGCAAAGTTTCTGCAACGATGGCAAATCGTGCAGCTTGGGTGGTCCTTGGCGCTTGTCCTCCACGCGTACAGTGAGCGCGCCCTCGAAACCTCGTGCGGCGTTGACGACGGTCTCGGCAATCTCGCGCTTGAGGATTCGTTCCTGCGGCGCGTGCCGCATCTGGAACTGGCCACCTGCAACCTTCGCGATGGCGACAACTTCAAAATAGGCGAGTGGCACGAAGTTGCGGATTTCCAGTTCGCGCTTGCACACGATGGCCAGCGTCGGCGTCTTCACGCGACCGACACCGATCACTCGACGCGCGCCCTGCCCCAGGATGACGGTCGCCGTGCGCGTGAGCGACAGATTGTAGATCTGATCGGCCTGCCGGCGCGCGACGGCCGCGGCGTAAAGCCTCGAATATTCGCTGTTTGGTTTTGCCCGACCGAATGCGTCGCGGATGGTCTGCTGGTCCTGCGCGGTGAACAACACCCGCATCACCTGGCCGCGATAATTGTAATGCTCGAGAATTTCCTGACCAATCAACTGACCTTCTCGGTCGCAGTCGGTGGCAAGCCAAACCCGCGTCGCGCTGCGCAAGGCCTCACGAATGGCTCTGAGCTTGGCCGCCTTGTTGCCACCCTCCGCGGGTCGAGTGCCGTAAAGCCCTTCGGGCCGCAGCAGAATCGGCGACCAGCGCTTCCACGCCGGCACAACTTCCTCAGGTTCGAGCAGATCGAACAGATGGCCCTCGGCCGGGAGGATTTCTCCGTAGCGGGAACCGACGGCGGCGCGGACGTCTTTGGCTTGGCTCGATTTTTCCGTGATGACGATCTGATCGGCCATGCCGGGCTCGGTTGGAAAAATCGGTTCGACTCCTTGAGGACATATAGTGAACAACATGAACCTGCAAGGCGGATTTTGAAGGCTTCGCGTCAGGCGGCAAAGAGGGTCCGGATGCCTGCGTAGAGTGGGACCACCTCAGTCACGCTTCGGCTGTCAATTGCGATCGCCCGCGGATCACATCTGCGGCCTTTTCAGCCATCATGATGACGCAGGCATTGATGTGAGCGGATAC
>JAPLPD010000126.1 GCA_026400395.1 Alphaproteobacteria bacterium
AACGCACGACGCCCGCCCGTTCGCGCTCCGACGCGCTCATCGTCAGTAATCCCCTGTCCATCAATGCCCCGTCGAATCAAACTCGAAAAGGGGACATTCTCACTTTGCACAAAGGGGACATTCTCATTGTGCGCTAACACTCTGATCCTGCGCCCGCTTGACGCGGGCGGCATCCTTCCTTATCTCGGTCGGCGGGCCACTCCTCCCCACCGAGGAGCTTTCTATCTGGAAGGATAGAGTCATGAGCAATCCGCCCGGCGTGCGTCCGGTTATCCCGCACTTTTCGTCCGGCCCGTGCGCCAAGCGCCCCGGCTGGAGTCTCCAAGCCCTCACCGACGCCGTCCTGGGACGTTCGCACCGATCGAAGATCGGCAAGGCGAAGCTCAAGCGCGCCATCGACCTGACCCGCGACGTGCTGCAGGTGCCGGCGGATTACCGCATCGGCATCGTGCCGGCCTCCGACACCGGCGCCGTTGAAATGGCGCTGTGGTCGCTGCTGGGATCGCGGCCGGTCACCATGCTGGCCTGGGAATCCTTTGGCGAAGGCTGGGTCAGCGACGTCCAGAAGGAGCTCAAGCTCAAGGACGTGGCGGTAATGAAGGCCCCATACGGCCAGTTGCCCGATCTCACCAAGGTCGATTCGAATTCCGACATCGTGTTCACCTGGAACGGCACCACGTCCGGCGTGCGGGTGCGCAACGCCGATTGGATCAAGGCCGATCGCGAGGGCCTGACGATCTGCGACGCCACCTCCGCTGCGTTCGCGCAGACGCTCGACTGGCCGAAGCTCGATGTGGTGACCTTCTCCTGGCAGAAGGCGCTGGGCGGCGAAGCCGCGCACGGCATGATCGTTCTGTCGCCGCGCGCGGTGGCGCGGCTGGAAAGCTACACGCCGCCGTGGCCGCTGCCGAAAATCTTTCGCATGACCAAGGGCGGCAAGATCAACGAGGAAATCTTCGAAGGCGCCACCATCAACACGCCGTCGATGCTGTGCGTCGAGGACTATCTCGACACCCTGAGCTGGGGCAAATCGATCGGCGGCCTCAACGCGCTGGTCGCGCGCGCCGACGCCAACGCGAAGGCGGTGGCCGACTGGGTGGCGCGCACTCCGTGGATCGAGTTCCTGGCGAGCGAGCCTGAAATTCGCTCCAACACCTCGGTCTGCCTCAAGGTGGTCGATCCGGCGGTGGCGAAGCTGCCGGCCGACGTCCAGGCGAAGTTCGTGAAGAGCATCGCCGCGGCGCTCGAGAAGGCAGGCATCGCCTACGACATCGACGCCTACCGCGATGCGCCATCGGGTCTGCGGATCTGGTGCGGCGCCACCGTCGAGCGCTCCGACGTCGAAGCGCTGACGGTGTGGCTCGACTGGGCCTACGCCGAGGCCAAGGCCGCGCTGCCGAAGGCGGCCTAGCAACGAGTCATTCCGGGGTGCGGCGTAGCCGCGAACCCGGAATCCACCACAGAATTCCACCGCCGAAAGTTTATTTCCGTTTCTGGATTCCGGCTCTGGCGCTTCGCGCTCGGCCGGAATGACAAATGAGGGGACCATGCCCACCGTTCTCATCTCCGATGCGCTTTCGCCCGCCGCCGTGCAGATTTTCAAGGACCGCGGCGTCGAGGTCGATTTCCAGCCGAACCTCGGCAAGGACAAGGACAAGCTCGCCGAGATCATCGGCAACTACGATGGCCTGGCGATCCGCTCGGCCACCAAGGTGACACCGAAGATTCTCGAAAGGGCGAAGAAGCTGAAGGTGATCGGCCGCGCCGGCATCGGCGTCGACAACGTCGACATTCCGGCGGCGACCGCGCGCGGCGTCATCGTGATGAACACGCCATTCGGCAACTCGATCACCACCGCCGAGCACGCCATCTCGCTGATGCTGGCGCTGGCGCGGCAGATCCCCGAGGCCGATACATCGACGCGCGCCGGCAAGTGGGAAAAGAACAAGTTCATGGGCGTGGAGATTTTCTCCAAGACCCTCGGCGTGATCGGCTGCGGCAATATCGGCTCGATCGTGGCCGACCGCGGCGTCGGCCTTCGCATGAAGGTCATCGCCTACGATCCGTTCTTGTCGCCGGAACGGGCGCTGGAGCTCGGCGTCGAAAAGGTCGAACTTGAGGACCTGTTCAAGCGCGCCGACTTCATCACCTTGCACACGCCGCTCACCGAGAAGACCAAGAATATCGTCGATGCGGCGGCGCTGACGAAAATGAAGAAGGGCGTTCGCATCGTCAATTGCGCGCGCGGCGGGCTGGTCGACGAGGCGGCCCTCGCCGAGGCGCTGAAATCCGGCCATGTGGCGGGCGCGGCCTTCGACGTGTTCGTCGAGGAGCCCGCGACCAGCAGCCCGCTGTTCAGCCTGCCCAACGTGGTGTGCACGCCGCATCTCGGCGCGTCCACCAGCGAGGCTCAGGAAAACGTCGCGCTCCAAGTAGCCGAGCAGATGTCCGACTATCTTCTGCGCGGCGCGATATCCAACGCGGTGAACTTTCCGTCGATCACGGCGGAGGAGGCGCCCCGCCTCAAGCCGTTCATTGCGCTGGCCGAAAAGCTCGGCTCGTTCGCCGGCCAGCTCACCGAGACCGGCATCAGCAAGGTTCAGATCACCTATGAGGGCGCCGTCGCCCAGATGAAGACCAAGGCGCTGACCTCGGCCGCGGTTGCCGGTCTGCTCCGCCCGATGCTGCAGGACATCAACGTCGTCTCCGCGCCGATCGTCGCCAAGGAGCGCGGCATCGTCATCGAAGAGGTGACGCGCGAGGCGGAAGGCGATTACGAAAGCCTGATCACTGTGACGGTGACCTCGCCGGAGCAGTCGCGCGCGGTGTCCGGCACGGTGTTCGCCGACGGCCGGCCGCGTATCGTCAACATCAAGGGCATCCGCATGGACGCCGAGTTCGGCCCCTCGATGATCTACATCACCAATCTCGACAAGCCGGGCTTCATCGGGCGGTTCTCATCGACCCTGGGCGAGGCGGGGATCAACATCGCCACCTTCCACGTCGGCCGCGAAGCGCCCGGCGGCAGCGCCATCGCGCTGATCGAGATCGACGGGGAATTGCCGGCGGAGGTGTTGAGCAAGGTCCGTGCGCTGCCGCAGGTGCAGCAGGCGAGGCCGCTGAAGTTCTAGCCTCTTGCTTTATTCCGGACGCCGCGATGCGGCGTTCGGAATACGGGCTTCGAGATACTGCCGGCCGCCTATTTCTTGATGCACACGGCGTAGAATCGCACGGTCGCGTCGCCGGACTTCTTGTCGCCGCGGTTGGTCACCGAGACGGTCCAGCTCGCGGGAGAATCGGGGAAGCTTTCCTGCATCTCGATGTTGGAGCTGCGGCCCTTCACGGTGCGCGAGCCGCCGGACAGAACGTAGGCGCGCTCTTCGCCGCAACCGAGCGTCTCCCGTGCGGCGCCGTTGTCCGCCAGCACGGGCACTTCCTTCTCGACGAAATAGATGTTCTGGAAGTTGCGGATGTCGGCGCCTTCCTTGTTGCCGAGACAGACCGCATAGGTGCGCGCGTCCGCCGGCGGCCCGGCGGCCGGGGCGGCGCGGACATTCCAGCCGTTTGGATCGGGATAGTTCAGTTCGAGCCGCGGCGCCGACGCTCCGCGAAACTCCGGGTCCAATCCGAACCCGCCCGAAACCACCAGCGCGCCCTGCGGGCAGGCCTGACGGTTGCTCGTGCTGACGGCGCCCGGCGGCAGTCCGAATTTGCCCGACACATGCGCCAGCTTTGAATTCTGCGACAACTGGACCGACGACTTGCGGGCGGCCGGCAGCAGGCAGAGCGCGAAGCCGCGCACCTGCAGCGACTGTACGTTGTCCGGCTTCTGCCGGTTGACCACGCGCATCACCCAGGATTCGCCGTCCGGATAGCTCTCCAGGACGCGCAGCGAGGCCTTGCCCTGCTGAATGCTCAGACCGCCAGTGATGGCGCGGCCCTTCGGACAGGTGGTCGAGCCGGTGCGGACGAAATCCACCTCGTCGCTCCAGAAGAAGGTCGGGCTGAAAATCTCGATGTAGGGCAGTTTGGTGACGTCGATGGGGTCCGCCGCGCGGGCGGGGCCCCAGGGGCTCGCCGCGCCGGTCAGGGTCAGCAGTCGGACGGATATTTTCATCGCTTCCCCTGGATGGCCCCGGGCTTATTGCATTTTGCCCGCAGCCTGTCGCGTCGTTGTGACGTTCGCAAGTGCGCGATTGCATGCCCGCGCGGCCCTTCGTGCGCCATCTTGCCGTATCGGCTATCCACATGAAGCTGCCGCAATGCCCTGAAATACCTATTGAATGCGAGTCGCGTGATTCCGGGCGTGCAGCCGGGTTGCCTTGTCTGGCGCGGTGCCATCCTTTATCCGAGATTGACCCCCATGCGTCCGCAGAGTCGGAGGCTGGCGGTTGGCGGGCTGCCGCCGTGGATAGAGCGATTGGGGGAAGGTTTCTGAATGGCTAACGTGGTGGTGGTCGGCTCGCAGTGGGGCGACGAGGGCAAAGGCAAGATCGTCGATTGGCTGTCCGAGCAGGCCGATGTGGTCGTTCGCTTCCAGGGCGGGCACAACGCCGGCCATACGCTCGTCATCGACGGCACGACCTACAAGCTGTCCCTGCTGCCGTCCGGCGTGGTGCGGCCGAACAAGCTGTCGGTGATCGGCAACGGTGTGGTGCTCGATCCCCGCGCGCTGATCGCCGAGATCGAGCGGCTGAAGGAGCAGGGCGTCGCGGTCACCCGCGATAACCTGCGCGTTGCCGAGAACGCGACGCTGATCCTGCCGCTGCACCAGGAGCTCGATGTCGCGCGCGAGAAGGCATCCGGCAAGGGCGCCATCGGCACCACCGGGCGCGGCATCGGACCGGCCTACGAGGACAAGGTCGGCCGCCGCGCGATCCGGTTGATGGACCTCGCCGATCTGCAGATGCTGAACGGCAAGATCGACCGCTTGCTCGCGCACCACAACGCCCTACGCCGCGGCCTCGGGATGAGCGAGATTTCGTCCAAGGCGGTTTACGATGAACTCGCCGCGGTGGCGCCCAAGGTGCTGCCGTTCATGGATTCGGTGTGGCTGCTGCTCGACAACAAGCGCCGCGAGGGCAAGCGCATCCTGTTCGAGGGCGCGCAGGGGGCGCTGCTCGACATCGACCACGGCACCTACCCCTATGTGACCTCATCCAACACGGTCGCCTCCCAGGCGGCGACCGGCTCGGGCCTCGGCCCGGGGGCCATCGGCTATGTGCTCGGCATCACCAAGGCCTACACCACGCGGGTGGGGGCGGGGCCGTTCCCGACGGAACTCGCCGAGGGCGATCCGATCGGCGACGGCATCGGCCAGCGCGGCCGCGAATTCGGCACCGTGACCGGGCGCCGCCGTCGCTGCGGCTGGTTCGACGCCGTGCTGGTGCGCCAGACCGTGCGGACCAGCGGTATCCATGGCATCGCATTGACCAAGCTCGACATTCTCGATGCCCTGGAGGAGATCAAGATCTGCGTGGGATACCGCCTCGACGGCAAGGAAATCGACTATCTCCCGGCCAGCGAGCACGCCCAGGCCCGGGTCGAGCCGATCTACGAGACCGCCAAGGGCTGGCATGCGGTGACCGCGGGGGCGCGTTCCTGGGCGCAACTGCCCGCCGACGCGATCAAATACGTGCGCCGGATCGAGGAGTTGATAGGCTGTCCCGTGGCGCTGCTTTCGACCAGCCCTGAGCGTGAAGACACCATCCTGATGCGCAACCCGTTCGAGACCTGACCAGAGATCGATGGCCGACTACCACCCGCTTATCGCCCGCGCCGTCTCCGGTTTGGAAAAGAACACCGGTGAGGCTCGGCGCACGTTGTACGAGCGGGCGCGCGTTGCGCTGGTGGCGCAGCTTCGCGGCGTGGTTCCGGCGCTCGAGGAATCCGAGATTACCCGCGAGCGGCTGGCGCTCGAAGAGGCCATCCGAAAGGTCGAGGCGGAGGCGGCGCGCCAGGCGAGGGAGAGCGCACGGCCGAATGTGATCAAGCGCGCTGAGGCGGCGCGCCAAGAAGCGCCGCCGCGCCAGGAAGCGCCGCGCCAGGAAGCGGCGCGCCAGGAGGCGCCGCGTCCGGAGGCTACGCCGCGTCCGGTGACGCCGCGCGCGCCGATCACGCCCAGCACCCTGAGTTCGCCCCGGCCGATCAGCACGCCGCCGGACGATGCTCCGCGCCGCGCGCCGTTCAGCAATCGCGGCGGTCCGCTGGACGATGCGCTGAACGCTTACCGGGAAGCCCCGCCGCCGCCGCCCGAGCCGCGCCGGCCGCGCCCTCCGGCGATCTCCGAGCCGCTGCCCGCGCCGCCGCCGCCACCTGAACCGGCCGCGCCGGAGCGCCATCCGCTCGAAGAATACGGCCAGCTTGAGCCGCAGATGCAGCCCGACAATCTGTGGGCGCTGCCGCTCGACAGCACGCATTCGGAGCCGCCGGTCGATCTGGACGCGCGCCAGCCGCCGCCGCCGCGTTACGATTCCAGTATCGACGAGCAGATGCCCTCGCGCCGGGAGCCGCGTTCCTACGGCAACATCATCCGGGTGGGGCTGGTGCTTGCGCTCGTCGTTGTAATCGGCTCGCTCGTGTGGTGGCAGCGGTCAACCATCGCAAACATCGGCACTGTCGTCGCGACGTTGTTCCAGTCGTCTCCGAGCGCGCCGCCGAAGGAGGCCGCGGCTCCGGCGCGCCCGAAGATCGCCGATCGTATCGGGCAGCCGCAGGCGTCAGGCGGACCGGCGGTGGCGCAGCGCGTGGTGCTGTACGAGGAAGAGCCGGACGATCCGCAGGGCAAGCGGTTTGTCGGCACCGTGCTCTGGCGCACCGAGATGCGGCCGGCAACGCCGGGGCGGCCGCCCGAACTCGCGTTGCGCGGCGACGTCGAGATTCCGGAGCGCCAGATGAGCGTAACCATGTCGTTTCGCCGCAACACCGACGCGTCGCTGCCGGCCAGCCACACCATCGAGATCGTGTTCACGCTGCCGTCCGATACGCCGTCGGGCGGCGTGCAGAAGGTGCCGGGCGTTCTGATGAAGCAGGCCGAGCAAACCCGCGGCGTTCCGCTCGCGGGTCTCGCGGTGCCGGTGACGCCGGGTTATTTCCTGATCGGCCTGTCGTCGCTGGAAAGCGACATGCAGCGCAACGTGCAACTCCTCAAGGAGCGTGGCTGGTTCGACATTCCGATCATCTACAACAACAACCGCCGCGCCATCCTGGCGCTGGAAAAAGGCACGCCCGGCGAACAGGCGTTCAGCGCGGCTTTCGCCGCCTGGAAGCAGTGAGCAAGATCAGCCGCTCGATATGAGCCGCTGAGAAAACGCTACTGCAGCGTATTGCGGTAGATTTTTCCGTCTTTCATGATGACGACGAAATTCCTGGCCGGGTCGTCGATCAACTTGATGTTTGCGATCGGATCGCCGTCGACCAGGAGCAGATCGGCGATTGCGCCTTGCTCGACAACGCCGAGCTTTCCAGGATACGGGCTTCGCAGCCCGGACAACGCCAGCAACTCCGCGTTATCGGATGTGGCCATCTTCAGCACATCGGTAGGCGCGTACCATCGGACAAGCTTGGAGAGCTGAGCGCCCTGGCGGGTCGCGAGCTTGGCATCAAACAGCGTGTCCGTGCCCCACGCGGTTTTGATTTTGTATTGCTTCGCCAGCTTGTAGGCGTTGTCCGTGCCGGAAATCATCTGAATCTGCTTCATCCGGTTGGGCGAGCCGGGCGCATAAGGGATCGCATCCTCGTCGTCGAGAAACGGCTGCAGGCTCCACCAGATGCCTTTCTCAGCCATGATCCTTGCGGTCGGTTCGTCGACAAGCTGTCCGTGCTCGATCACCTTCACGCCGGCGCGGATGGCCCGCTGCATGGCGCGCGGCGTATACGCATGGACGGCGACATAAGTGCCCCAGTCCTCCGCTGCGTCCACCGCGGCGCGGATTTCCGCCTCGGTGAACTGGGTCACGTCCAGCGGGTCGTAATCGGAGGCAACACCGCCGCCCGCCATCAGCTTGATCTGGCTCGCGCCCACCATCAACTGCTCGCGGACGCGGCGGAGAACATCGTCGACGCCATCGGCGATGGCGGTCGCGCCGAGCCGTTCGGAAAAATGCAACGGATCGCCGGACGCGCGAGGCAGATCGTGCTTCATGCGGAAGTCGCCGTGGCCGGAGGTTTGCGAAATGGTGGCACCCGCGGGCCAAATGCGTGGCCCGACAATGTGGCCTTCGTCGATGGCACGCTTCAATCCGAAGGAATTGCCGCCCACATCGCGGCCGGTGGTGAAGCCGCGCATCAGCATCTCGTCGGCCGCTTTCCCCTGCCGAAGCATGGCGTAGTTGGGGTCAGCCGTGAGCCACAGCGCCAATGGCACCGTGGACAGCGTCATATGCGTGTGCGCGTCGATCAGGCCGGGCATCAGCGTGCGTCCACCGCCCGCGATGACGGTTACGCCCTGGCCGGCCGCGATCGGGGTGGCCGAAATGCGCTCGATGATGTTGTTCTGAACCAGAACATCCGCCGGCGCGGAAAGCGCGCTGCTCTTTCCGTCGAAGATGCGGACATTTCGGAAGAGCGTCCCCGTTCGGTCCGGTTGGTTGTCTTGTGCTCCAGTGGAGGTGAGCATACCGGTGGCTGTGAATGCGAAAGCAAGGACAAACAGCTTGAGCCCGGTTGCCATGGTGATGTCCTCCTTCACAGGGGCGGCGGAAAATCGCCGGATGATACCAGCCTATCGTGACGCGCGGACCCACGCGCGGACTGAGGCAAAAGGGAAATGCCCGCTCCGGTCAAAACCGGCCGCGCTTAATAGCGCCAGGATGTCGGATTTCCGCGCCGGAGCGAACGATTGCGGAGCTTAAGCCGACTTGGCCGCTTCCATGTCCGCCGCGCCGGGCTCGGCCACTTGAGCTTCGGACTCTTGAGCTTCGGACTCTTGGGCTTCGGACACTTGGGCTTCGGTCGCCTCCGCTTCGATGGGCTCGGAGTCGGCGGTCTGATCGTCGATTTCGGAAGCGGCGTCGTCGTCCAGTTCCACATCCTCGTCGATCGGCAGGCTCTTGCGCAGCGAACCGCTGGCGAGCGTGATCTTCTGCCGCGCCACGTAGGGCGACGCGACCGGCGCCGTTGGCAATGCCTCGCGCGAGCGTGCATACAAGGTCGCGCCCGCCGTTCCGCCCACCGTTTCGAGATCGTACAGGTTGCACGTCGAAGCAATGGTGAGGCCGATCCCTTTCAGGTGGCCCCGGCGGTAGCAGTACATAGCGAGCGCGGCCCGTACGTCAGGGCTCACCGTTGCGATCAATTCGGGCAGGCCGTTCTTGCTTGAGCGGTAGAGATCGCCCAGCATCTCGTCGGGAACGGGACAGGGGTCGCTGTCCGAATCGCGGCTGATTCGCATGAACCAACCAAAAACAATATCCGCGCTAAATGCAAACCCGCGCTGTGGATCGATTCAACTTTCGGCGCGGGTGTGTTCGTCCGGCACCATGAGCGTGAAGCGGGGAACCTTGTTGCTGTCCCAGCTGTACATGTTCTTCCAGCACACCTGACAGTTCGCGTAGCTGCGCTGCCGGAATGACATGTGAGTCATGATCAACTCGTACTGAGCTGAGCAGTGCGGACATTTGAATATGGTCATGGCTGCGGTATGCGCCTATTCGGCCGCCGCCTCAAGCAAGACCACTCCGTCAGGCCGAAGCGTGAGGCTGACAATAAAAAACGCCGCCTCGCGGCGGCGTTTCCAATGATTAAAATCGCCGGCGCTTAATGCGCGGGAAGGGCCGCCGGTTGCGCCGATGGGGTTTCCATCGCCGTCACCTTGTTCTTCACCGCCTTTTGCACCTTCTCGAAGGCGCGCACCTCTATCTGGCGCACGCGCTCGCGGGACACGCCGAACTCATCGGCCAGCTCTTCGAGCGTGACCGGATCGTCGGCGAGGCGCCGCGCCTCGAAGATGCGGCGTTCGCGTTCGTTCAGCACATCGAGCGCCGACGACAGCGCCTTGCGGCGGTTGTCGAGCTCCTCGTGCGCGGCCATGACAGTTTCTTGGCTCTCGCTATCGTCCGCGAGCCAGTCCTGCCATTCGCCGCTGTCGCCGTCCTCGCGGATCGGCGCGTTGAGCGACGCATCGCCGCCGAGACGGCGGTTCATGTCGATCACGTCCTGCGTGGTGACGCCGAGCCGCTTGGCGATGATGTCGACCTGATCGGGGCGGAGATCGCCCTCCTGCAGAGCCGAGATCTTGCTCTTCGCCTTGCGCAGGTTGAAGAACAGCTTCTTCTGGTTCGCAGTGGTGCCCATCTTCACGAGCGACCACGAGCGCAGGATGTATTCCTGGATCGAAGCCTTGATCCACCACATGGCATAGGTGGCGAGGCGGAAGCCCTTGTCGGGCTCGAACCGCTTGACCGCCTGCATGAGGCCGACGTTGCCTTCCGAGATCACCTCGGAGATCGGCAGACCATAGCCGCGATAGCCCATGGCGATCTTCGCCACGAGACGCAAATGGCTGGTGACGAGCTGGTGCGCGGCGGCACGATCGCCGTGCTCCTTCCAACGCTTGGCCAGCATGAATTCCTGCTGCGGCTCCAGCATCGGGAACCGGCGGATTTCTTCAAGGTAGCGGGTAAGACCGCCTTCAGCGGTCATGATCGGCAAAGCCGCAGTACGGGCCATAACAGCGCCCTCCTTATGTTTGCCCCCGGAACATCCGGCGGGCGATCAGTAACCGTCGCTCCCCGAGCCGACGGCACTTCATGCAGCGTAGCATACCGGAGCAATTGCGGCGAAAGGAAGAAAACCCCTTCACACCCTCGTGACACCCGGCGGGTCGAGCCGCGCCCGCTTAAGCCACTGAAAAAGTGCGGCTTTTGGGAGGTGCGGCGGAATGTCAGCCGGCTGACAAACTGTGATGTAAACGCACGAGATCGGCAGGCAGTTCCGAACGGAACTCCAATCTTTGACCCGACGTCGGGTGCTCGATCGCGAGTAAATAAGCATGCAGAGCCTGCCTTCCAAGACCCTCCAGGGCGGCCTGGGCCGGCGGCGGCAGCCGGCTGGATTTGGTCTTGAAGCTCTGGCCGTACACCGCGTCGCCGAGCAGCGGATGGCCCATATGCGCCAGATGGACGCGGATCTGGTGGGTGCGCCCGGTTTCCAGCCGGCATTCGATCAGGCTGGCGACCGGCTTTTCGTCCTTGCCCTTGAAGCGCTCCAGCACCTGCCAATGGGTGAGGGCGATCCGGCCGTTGGCCCGCACCGCCATCCGGTCGCGGCTCTTGGGGTGGCGATCGATTGGCTCGTCGATGGTACCTTTGGGCCGCGATGGCGCCCCCCAGGCAAACGCCAGATAGCCGCGCCGCAATGGTCCGGTCCGGCCGTGGTCGGCGAACTGGGCGGCCAGCGACTGGTGCGCGCGGTCGGTCTTGGCCACCACCATCAGGCCGGTGGTGTCCTTGTCGAGCCGATGCACGATGCCCGGCCGCTTCACCCCGCCGATGCCGGACAGGCTGTCGCCGCAGTGGGCGATCAGCGCATTGACCAGGGTGCCGGTGGCATGGCCGGGCGCCGGATGCACCACCAGTCCCGCCGGCTTGTCGATAACGATGATCTCGTCGTCCTCGAACACGATGTGGAGCGGGATGTTCTCGCCTCCCGGTGCGGCGGCCTCTGGCGCCGGTACCGCGACGGCGATGATTTCTCCGGCGTTGACGCGATAGCCCGGATCGCGGATCGTGCGGGCGCCGATGGTGACTGCGCCATCGAGGATCAGCGCCTTGAGACGCGTTCGCGACAGCTCGGAATTGCCGGCGAGCACGCGGTCGAGCCTTTGGCCGGCCTGTTCGCCGGAGACGTTGATCGCTTCACGGCTTGGATGCGGCATTCTACGTCTGGACGCCTATGAGCATTTCCGAAACCGACGACGAGAAGCCACTGGGCCCCGAGCAGCAGAAGATCGTCGCCCGGGTGCGATGGCTGATGCTGATGTCGGGCTTCGCCACGCTGCTCGGCATCGCCGTTGTCATCGGCGTCATCGGCTATCGCTTTTCGCGCGGCAATGGAAGCGTGGCGCCGGCCGAGGTGACCGCCATGCTGCCCAAGGGCGCCAAGGTGACGGCGACTGCGGTGGCCGACGACCGGATCGCGGTGACCATCGAACAGGGCGGCATGGTCGAGGTGCGGACCTTCGATCTCAAGACGCTCAGGCCCACCGGGCGGCTGCGATTCGCGGTTGAGCCCTGAAACGGCGGTTTGAACGCCGGGGCGGGCTGCTGCGTCAAAGGCTGCTGCGTCAACACTGCTGCGTCAAAGGCTTGCCTGCCCGGGGGATCGAGGCTATCCAAACGGCGTGCCGGACGCTCCCTTCGTCTAGCGGTCTAGGACGCGGCCCTCTCAAGGCTGAAACGGGGGTTCGATTCCCCCAGGGAGCGCCAGCGATTTCAATAGCTTATGGACGGCCGGCGAAAGTCGTCTAATATCCGTCAAATATACATCCACGCACTTCCGCGAACGTCGTCCTGTGGACAAGAGGAGTGAAGTGATGTTGGCACCAACCAAGCTCGGGCGCAGACGAGGATTGAGAACGTCGGGCGCGCGTCACGAAGGTCGTGCGGGCCCAAAATCAAGTCGAGCGATGCAGCGCACCGGCGCGGAATGTGAATTATGACAACTGCGAGATCGCCGATCCTTACTACGCACACTGGGAGCTTGGCGCGTCCGGCCAGCCTCCGAGACATGCTTGCCGCCAGAGCTAAGAAAGAGCCGCTCGACGAAACTCTATTTGAGCAAGAGTGCCGGGGCGCGGTCTCTCTCGCAGTCAAACGTCAATGCGACGTCGGCCTTGATATCATCAATGACGGCGAACAGTCGAAAACTGGGTTCGCTCAGTACGTCCATGAGCGGCTGAGCGGCTTCGAAGGCGAGCCGGTTCGGCGAGTCACTAGCCTCGAAGCCCGGCAGTTTCCCGGTGCGCCGACGGGCAGTATTTGGCAGACCCCCTGCCGCGCTCCGTTATCTTGGAAGAACTTCGCGGCGGTTGAGCGCGACATCGCCATCCTCAAGGATGCCACCAAGGGCCTGCCACAGACCGTGTTCATGGCGTCCGTCTCGCCTGGGTCATTCACCAACAACAATCCCAACAAGTACTACCCCGACCGGCTCTCCTATCTGAATGCCGTCGCGGATGTGATGCGGAAGGAATACGAGGCCGTTGCAGCCGCCGGTTTCATCTTGCAACTCGACTGCCCCGACCTGGCACAACGAAGCTACAATTTCCCCGAAATGCCAGTGGCGGAGTGGCGCGGCATCGTCACCGAAAACATCGACGCACTCAACCGAGCCATCCGCAACATACCCAAGGACATGGTTCGCGTTCACGTGTGCTGGGGCGCCAACGAGGGGCCGCACAACTACGATACACCACTCAGCGACATCATCGACCTGCTGTTCGGTCTCAAGGTTTCCGCGATATCGGTCGTCGGCGCAAATGGCCGCCATGAACACGAATGGCGCGTTTGGCAAGGTGTCAAGCTGCCGGCTGGCCTCAAGATCATCACCGGTGTGGTCGACTCCACCACGAATATCATCGAACATCCGCGCGTCGTCGCCGATCGCTTGGTCAGGATGGGGCGCATCCTCGGACCCGACAACATTATCGCCGGGGTCGATTGCGGGTTTGGGGTGAGCGGGTCTGTAGCCCCGAAGGTCGATCCCGAGGTGGCATGGGAAAAGCTGCGGGCCCTCGTCGAAGGTACCGCAATTGCGCGCGAGGAACTGCAGGCGTGAGAACCTGAAAAAGAATAACGCACAGGCCGACTAGGGAGGAGTGATTATGAACCCATTTCGGAGCGGCTTCGCCGCCGCGGCGGTCCTGTTGCAGACCGTCACGATGGGGCACGCGTTCCCGGAAAATCCGGTGCGCCTGATCGTGGGTTGGCCTGCGGGCGGACCGGTCGACGCGGTCGCGCGGCTCGTTCAGGGTGAACTCGGACAGCGGCTCGGCGTGTCGGTCGTCATCGAGAACAAGCCTGGCGTGAGTGGAATGCTGGCCACCGAGATGGTGATGAGTCAGCCGCGGGACGGACAAACCCTGCTGTTGTGCACGCACTACGAATCCATGAATCCAGTGATGTACCGAACGGCGAAATACAATATCGAGGACATCGCGGGCATATCGCTGTTGGCGCGCTATTATTTGGTCCTCGCATTGCCGGGCAATTCACCCGCCCGAAATCTGCAGGAACTGATCGTCCAGGCCAAGCAGAACGCTGGCAAGCTCACCTACGGCACGACGGGGCCAGGGTCCACGCAGGAAATGCTGATGCGGCAACTGGCGGATCTGTCGGGGACGTCCATGCAGGCCGTGCCGTATCGTGGCGCGGCGCCGGCTTTGACAGAAGTTATGGCAGGCCGCCTCGATATGTTCCTGAGCCCAACTGGGCCGGCGATGCCGCAGGCCGTGGCCAATCAGATCAAGCTGATCGCGACAACAAGTACGTCGCGCCTCAAAGTTGCGCCCAACGTGCCGACGTTTGTCGAACTCGGCTATCCGTTAAAGCTGTTCGGCTGGATTGGAATATGCGCGGCAAAGGGAACGCCGGAGCCGGTCGTTGAACGGCTTAATCGCGATCTCCAGGCGATCGTCGAGACACCCGAATTCCGCGCACGGATCGAGGCCACCGGGCAGATTGCAGAGTCATCCTCGCCCACGGCGCTGCAAAGTACGCTCTCCGGCATGTCCCAGGAAATATCTCAATTAGTGCAGAAGTACTCGATCCGCAGTGAACAGTAGACTGGATCAAGCGAATAACGAGCTCGTTCAGTAGAAGCGATTGATCGCTTCTTTAGGCGCTTGACGGATATCATGCAGCCATTCTCTGCTTTTTGGGCAAAAACCAGACATGGTTGGAAACCAATGGCCGATATTGCAAACTGATAAGCTTTGTAGATTTTCCTTATCAGTATTGCAGAGGTCTAGAGTTCGATGGACGAACAACAGAAGCCGCGTTTGCCCGAGCGTGCGATCGACGCAATTCCCGAAGACGGCGTTCTGTTACGTAATGCCTACCTCTGGTTCTGCTGGCAATTTGACGATATTCCGAACGGCGATGTGCTATTGGCAAACATCGCGGGCAAAGATGTTATCGAACGATCGATGAGGTTACGTCAATCTCAAGACCCGGAAGCCTTTAAGACCGAGTCGAGCTTGTGGCGGACCGATGCCGCAGCGCACATGTTGCTCCGCGACGCGCTGTCTTGCGATAAACTCCATGCTTATATCAGGGATCCTGACGCGGGCGTAACGCTCAAAATAGGTCGGGAAGGTTGGTTGCCGATTTGGTGGCAAAGCAATAAAGGGTCTTCAGGAAAACGAGTGGGTGTTTTCAGCAACTTCAGAGCGCTGGGAGCATGCATGTGAGCACCTTGAGCCGCAGATATTCCTGGTCGCGTAGACCGTAGGCGCGCCGCTGGATGACGCGGATCTTGTTGTTGA
>JAPLPD010000167.1 GCA_026400395.1 Alphaproteobacteria bacterium
AACGCACGACGCCCGCCCGTTCGCGCTCCGACGCGCTCATCGTCAGTAATCCCCTGTCCATCAATGCCCCGTCGAATCAAACTCGAAAAGGGGACATTCTCACTTTGCACAAAGGGGACATTCTCATTGTGCGCTAACAGAAGCTCGGCTCGCATATCCCGACCATCGAGATTCTGTTCTTCCGCTCGTTCGTCGGACTGTTCTTCGTGATGCCGATGTTCATGCGCAACCCGATGGAGCCGCTGCGCACCAAGCGGCTGCTCGGCCACTTCACGCGCGGCGTTGTCGGCACGCTCGGAAACATCTGCTTCTTCTGGACGCTGACGCACATGCTGCTGGCCGACGCAATGGCCCTGCAATTTTCGCGCCCGCTTTTCATGATTCCACCGGCGCTTTTGTTTCTCGGCGAAGTGGCGGGGTTTCGGCGCACCGCGATCACGCTCGCCGGATTCGCCGGCATCGCGCTTTACGCCAAGCCATTCACGGCGGGATTCGATCCGGGGGCCTTCGTTGGCGCGGCGGGGGCTCTGTTCGGAGCGCTGGTGATCATCTGCATCAAACAGCTTTCGACGACTGAGCCGACACGCACCATCATGTTCTACTACGCGCTGAGCAACGCGCTGTACTCGTTCATTCCGACCATATGGCTGTGGGTGACCCCGGATTGGTTCGAACTGATGCTGCTGGTGATGGTCGGATTTCTTGGCATCTCCGGCCAGGGGCTGATCACCCACGGCTTTACGCTGGGCGACGTCACGGCGCTGATCCCGCTCGACTACTCGCGCATCGTTTATTCGGCCGTGCTCGGTTTTCTGCTGTTCGGAGAGCTGCCGGGGCTGTGGAGCGTCGCCGGCATGTCGATCATCGTTGTGAGTTTGCTTTATCTCGTGCTCACCGAACGAAAGCGCTGACCTACTGGGGCTTCGGCGCAGCCTTCGGCTTGCCGCGCGTCGCGTCGGCGCTGGACATGCATTTCGACATGAATGCCTTGCGCTTGGCGCCCGTGAGCTTCTGATCGTCAGCGCCGAAGGTGCAGGTTTCCATCTTCTGCTGTGACGTCGCGGCGAAAGCCGGCGCACCGAGTGCGAAGGATGCGGCCAGTCCGGCCGCAGCGATGAGTTTCAGCATCATGACCCCCTTACGCGCGCAGCGCCGTGAGCATGTCGGCAATGTAGTCCTCGGCAGTGGCGATCACCAGCATCAGCGCCCACGGCCGCAGATGCGACAGCGTCTTCGACAGCGCCTCGTCGGAAATCGAAGGTCCGCCGAGAACCAGTGCGGTGGTCGTCACGCGCTTCAAGCTGCACGCCTCGCCGATGATCGAGGCGGCCTGTGCGTTTTCGCCGGCGGCCGCCACCATCACCACGAGGTCGGCGCTGTTGACCTCCTCGATCAGGTTCTTGGTGCGGCCGGCCAGATCGCTGAGCCAGCCGGAGAAGCTCTCACCTTGCTTGGGCGTGCCGCCGAACGACGACGCGGTGAAGAACGCCGCCCGGTTCCAGGTGCGTTGCGACAGCTCTTTGACGATGCGCTCGCTCGGCTCGTCAAGCGCGATCACCTTCACCGAACGCGGCTTGGAATTGGGCGCGTCGATGCGGAACCGCGCCTCGGCGGCGCTCGACATGCGAGCTGATTCGGATTGCATTCGAAGACCTCTCGAATCACACCGTCACGTGTTCCTTGCCGGTCTGCACCACCAGCGCCTCTTTCGCCGCGTCCTTGAAATGCTTGTCCGGCGGAAGCACCACCGCGGCGGAACGCACATGCTGATGCGCGGCGACGATGCCGGGCGGCATGTCGCCGTTCTCCATCGTCTTCAGCGCGCGCAGCAGGCGATGCCGGGCCATGATGATGCCGTTGTCGGTCGAGACCAGGTTCTCCTTGGTGCGGTCGACGATCGGACCCATGCTCTCCTGCAGCGAGGCGTCCTGCATGGCGATGCCGAACACGCCGCTGAAGGTGCGGCCCTCCTTCTGCGCCTTGCGGTCGACCAGATAGTCGTTGGTCTTGTTGGCGGTGGGAATGTAGGTCCCCGGCACGTAGGCGACGTGGATGCCCTGGCCGGCTTCCATTGCCTTGCGCTCCTTGTCGGAGAGCGGGCGGGTGACCTTGTAGTCGAAGCTCCAGGCCCAGCAGTTTTCGTCGTCGATCGGCACCCAGAAGTGGCCGTGCACCGGATGGTCGGCGCGGGGCGGGATCATGGTGAAGGCCGGCATCACATATTGTGTGACGCGCCAGTAGTAGTTGCCGTTCTCGGCGTTCCGCCGGGCGCCGATGTAGAGCCCGCCGGGGCTCTCGACCACCTCGAAAACCGGCTTCATGTCGTTCATGTTGTACTGGTTGCCCTTGGAGCCCTTGAACAGTGGATCGCTGTTCAACTCCCCGGAATGCAGGAACGAGACGTGGCTGGAATCGATGCCGCCCTCCATCGCCTGCAGCCAGTTGGATTCCTGCAGCCGCTTCGACATGAAGCTGTGGCTCGCCGGCACCATGGCGAATTCCCACTCCGGCAGCGGGGGCTGTTGCTCGGGCGGGCCCATGTAGGTCCACAGCACGCCGCCGCGCTCGACCAGCGGATAGGACTTCAGCTTGATCTTCTGACAGTAGCCGCTCTCGCTCGGCTCGGACGGCACTTCGGTGCACTGGCCGGTGTGGTCGTATTTCCAGCCGTGATAGGGGCAGCGCAGGCCGCCGTGCTCGTTGCGGCCGAACCACAGCGACACGCCGCGGTGGGCGCAGAACTCGTCGGTCAGCGCGTAGTTGCCGTCGGTGTCGCGCCAGGCGAGCAGCCGTTCGCCCAGAAGCTTGACCCGCACCGGCGGGCATTCGTTCTCGGGGAGCTCCTCGGCCAGCAGGGCCGGTTGCCAGCTGGCCCGGAACATCCGGCCCATCGGGGTGCCGGGGCCGGTCTGGCAAAGGAGATCGTTCTGTTCTTTTCTGAGCATGCGGGGCTCCCAGGTCGTGTGGTTGTGTTGTAGCGCCGGAGGCCGAAATTACTCAAGCGTTATCAGGTGGCTAGCGTTGATCCCGGTCCATGACCCAAGCGTTGACCTAAGACCGGGAGCCATGATTTATGTCGGCACGATCCTACTCCCAATCGCGTCGTGAGAGAACCCGCCGCCGTGTCCACCAGAGTTGAACTTTGCAAGGCCGATGACATTGCCGAAGGAACCGCGATTCGCGTCGAGACGGCGGGTTTGATTCTCGCGGTCTTTCATATCGAAGGCGCGTTCTACGTTACCGACGACACCTGCACGCACGGCCCGGGCTCGCTGTCGGAGGGCTTCATCGACGGCGACGTGGTCGAGTGCAACTTCCACAACGGCCAGTTCGACATCAAGACCGGCGAGATCGTTTCGCCGCCCTGCATGATCCCGGTGAAAATCTACCCCACCACGGTCGATGGCGGGGCGGTATTCATCGAAGTCGACTGAAGACTTGGATTGATGCTTTTCCGCTGTAAGCAAAACGGTCTAGACTTGCTTACCGGATTCCACGTTCTTCCATAGGGAACACCATGCACTCATTCGCCCGTCCCGCTTCGTTCGCCGCTCTGGTCGCCGCTGCGACTGTGGGCCTTACTTCCGCAGCGCTCGCGCATGTGGGCGATCACTCGCACATGAGTTTCGCCGAAGGCTTGGCGCATCCGTTTACTGGCCTCGACCACATGCTGGCGATGGTGGCGGTCGGTCTCTGGGCCTCGCAACTCGGCGGCCGGGCGCTGTGGCTGTTGCCGCTGACATTCCCGGCGATCATGACGCTGGGCGCGGTGCTGGGCTTCGGCGGCGTGGCGTTGCCGTGGGTCGAGATCGGCATTACCGCTTCCGTGCTGGTGCTCGGCGCGGCGGTGGCGCTGACCTTGCGGCCGTCGCTTCTGGTCAGCCTGCCGCTGATCGCGCTGTTCGCGGCGCTGCACGGCTACAGCCACGGCGTCGAACTGCCGGCGAATGCATCCGCGCTGACCTATGCCGGCGGCTTCATTGTGGCGACCCTGGCGCTCCACCTGATCGGCATTGCTATCGGCTTCGCGGCCACCCGTATGCCGGTGCGGTTCGCCGCGCGTACGGCGGGCGGCGCGATTGCCGTGCTGGGTCTCGTCCTGCTGGTGACGCCGCACTAAGGCTGCGTCGCGCTGCCCGGAAAAATCAGCGACTTGATCACCACCGGCACCGCGCCGGAGGCTTCCAGTATCGCGCCGATGTCGATGTAGTCGAATTCCTTCAGCTCGAGGCCGTCGATCGACACCACCGCGTTGGTGAGCTTCATTTCCTCGTGCAGATGAATGCCGAGCAGACCGCCGACGTCGCCGTCGCCGGCAAGCACCAGCGGATGTCCATTCGCCAGCACGGTGGCGAGTCCTTCGACCACGCCGTGGCAGAACGCATCGAGCCGCTGGAACGTCGCCGAGCCCTGCCACGGCACAAACAGGGCGACGGGCTGTTCGCCGCCATTGAGATCGAGCCGCTTGAGCATCGCCAGGGTGGCGCGCGCGACGGCGGCCGGATCGATAACCTCTCCATCGAGCGGCAGCGGCGGCGCGATCACCGGCACGTTGCGCAGCGGCACCGCGTCGAGCGGCGCGACGTAGATCGTGCTGCCGCTGAGCTGGATGGTGTATTGCGACGCACCGACCACGGTGGCGCGGATGCCTTCGAGCGATGGCTCCATCCGCGGGCAGAACGCATCGACGCGGGCGCGAATTTCCGCCGCCAGCAGCGGGCCGAGATCGCCGAATTTCTTCGATTCATTGTCGTTAATGAACTCCGACACGCCGCCGGAAAACTGGATCTGCGCGATCGGGCGGCTTTGGGCGAGCGGGTCGGTGCGCAACAGGCTCACGCCCTGCGCCGTGGGCGTGCCGCCGCGCATGGTTTCGAACAGCTTGTCGGCCATCAGCCCCGCCAGCGCGCGGCCCTGGTCGAGCGTGAGCATTCCGCCCGGCCGCAGATCGAGGCCCAGTTCCAATCCGTAGCGCCGGCCGGCATCCTCGACGCGGGTGATCTTGCCGTCCGGCTCGAGACAGATGAGCCGCGCGCCAACATCAACCGCGGCAATGTCGGTCACCTTGCCGTGGGCGCAGACCGCGATTTTCGACGTGCCGCCGCCAACATCGACGTTCATCACCACGCACTCGTCGCGGATCGAGCGCGCCGCCGCGCCTGAGCCGTAAGCCGCCATGACGGTCTCCAGGCTGTCTCCGGCGCTGACCGCGACGAGCTTACCCGCCTGCTTGGCAAACAACTCGCCGATGGCGCGGGCGTTCTTGCGCTGCACCGCCACGCCGGTGAGGATCAGCGCGCCGGTGTCGATCTCGTCGGGATCGACCTTGGCGTCGGAATATTCCTTGGCGATGAAGGCGCCAAGTGCTTCGGCGTCGATGGTGTTTTCGGCGGAATAGGGCGTCAGCAGGATGTCGGAGGCGTAGAAGGTCTCGCGCTGGGTGACGACGTACCGGCTGTCGAGCCGCTCCAGCACGATGCGCGAGAACACCAAATGCGATGTCGACGAGCCGATATCGACGCCGACGCTGAGGACGACGATCTCATCTTCGCCCTCCAGCGAACGGCCGGCCGAGGAAAAGAAAACGCGGCCGCCTTGTTCGTCTTCGGTCATGCCTCGCGGCTCATTGACAAGCTCATGGAAATGCGGCGCTCATAACCCATTAGGGAGCGACCAAGGTCAAGGCTGAAATTCGATGCGGTGGCTTGCGATCCTGTTGCCGGCGGTCGTTGCGGCGTGGCCTTCGGCGGCCATGAGTCAGCAATCGGTCGAAGAGTTCTATCGCGGTAAGAAGCTCGACATGATCATCGGCTATTCGCCGGGCGGCAGCTACGATCTCTACGCCCGGCTCGTGGCGCGCTATATCGGCAACTACATCCCTGGCAAACCGATCATCGTGCCGCGCAACATGCCGGGCGCAGGCTCCCGCGCCGCCGCCAACTGGGTCTACAACATCGCGCCGAAGGACGGCACGGTGCTGGCGACCGCCGATCAGTCGCTGTCCCTGCAGCAGGCGGCGGGCGACAAGCGCATCAATTTCGATACCACGAAGTTCCTCTACATCGGCAATCCGAACGTTGAGAACAACATCACCGCCGCCTGGCATACGTCGGGCATCAAGACCATCGATGACGCCAAGCAGCGGGAGGTGACGGTCGGCGCGACCGGAGGCTCGACGTCTTCGCAATATCCCAAGGCGATGAACGCGCTGATCGGAACCAAATTCAAGATCGTGCTCGGCTATCCCGGCGGAAACGACGTGAACCTGGCGATGGAGCGCGGTGAGGTCGACGTTCGCGGATCGAACAGCTGGACGTCGTTGAAGGCGACGCGGCCGGATTGGATTGTGGAGAAGAAGGTCAACATTCTGGTCCAGATCGGGCTCGCCAAGGCCCCCGACCTGCCGGATGTGCCACTGCTCATGGATCTTGGCGCGAACGACGAAGACCGTCAGCTTCTGCGGGTTCTGTCGTCGTCCACGCACATCGGCCGGCCTATTTTTACCACGCCCAACGCGCCGGCCGATCGCGTCGCGGCGCTGCGAAAGGCGTTCGATGCGATGGTCCGCGATCCGGTGTTCATCGAGCAGGCGAAACGGGAAAAGTTCGATATCGAGCCGACCACAGGCGACGCGATGCAGCAGATCGTCACCGATATGATGGCGATTCCGAAAGGCCAGAGCGAACGGATGCGGCAGATCATTGAATAGCAACAAGCAGGACACGCGATGATGGCTCAGACTCAAAGCCGGGCAGCGAAAAGCAGCGCGGCAAAAGCATTGGAAAAGAATCTGCGCGAACAGGTCGCCGCCTGCACGCTGTTGCTCAACGACCTTGGCCTGCTTGGCTACAGCGGCCACGTCAGCGCCCGGTTGCCGGGACGCGATGCATTCCTGATCCAGGCGTTCGACCAGAGCCGCGCGAGCCTCAAGCCAGACGATCTGTTGATTTGCGATTTCGATGGCCGGATGCTGGCGGGTCCAAAGGGAGTGCGGCCGCCGTCCGAGGTCTTCTTGCATTGCGAGATTCTGCGTGCGCGGCCGGACGTGAATTCGATCGCGCATTTCCATCACGAGCTGACGACGGTGTTCACGCTGATCGAAGGATTGGAGCTGAAGATCATCAAGAACCACGCGGTGCGCTGGACCAGCGGTATCCCTGTCCACGACGATCCCAGTCACGTCAGCGATCCGATGCTCGGCCGCGCGCTGGCCGAAACGCTCGGCCCGCACCATGCGCTGCTGATCCGCGCGCACGGACAGGTGATCACGGCGGAAAACGTGCCAGCCGCGCTGATCGACAGCGTGCATTTCGTCGAGAACGCGGAGGTGATGTATCAGGCCGCGGCGCTCGGCAAGGTGATCCCGCTGAGCGGCCGGGAAATCCAGGGCTTCTTGCACGACTTCGATCGCGACCGGCACATCGCGAAGCTGTGGAAATATTACGCCGGGATCGGCCGCGACAAAGGGCTGCTGCCGAAAACCTGGAAACTCTGAGAGCTATTCCTTCGGGAGTTCGCCCTTGTAGTCGCGGTCGTAATATTCCGGCTTCATCCGATTCTGTGCGCCGTTTTGCGAGAGCATCCCGAGATACTCTTCCTTCAAATAGGGATCCTCCATCCAATACGGGATCGAACTGCCGCCCTCGTTGATGTCCATGCCGGTGTAGTCGATGTGCTTCTCGCCGGGCGGACCGGGTTCGCGCCCCGGATTGTGCGGGCCGAACCAGGCGGTGAGCCGCAACGGATCTTTCGACACGCCAAAGTGCTGGTGAAACCAGCGCGCCCCGCCGGGCGCGGCCGACACCAGGCCGACGGGTTCGTAATCGACGCGCTTGACGAGATCGGCCTTGCCGTCCTTCCACGGATTTACGCCGGCGTGCTCAGGCCATGTGTACGTGTAACCCTTGCCGCGCAGGCAAATCAGTACCGCCGCGGAGGTGTGCGCGTGCGCCTTGGAGTAGCGGCCGTTCTCATGCTGCGCTATCCAGAGATAGAAGGTGTTGCCGGTCATAAATGGTTCGATGCGGCGATAGCCAGGGGAGCGGCGGTTGTCGAGCGGCAGATCGCAGTTGACGATGTCCGGCACGAAGTTGGTGCGGCGCATGGCGAGGCCGCGCACCGGATCGGGCTCGATGTCATCCTTGTACTTGTAGAAATCGTCGGCGCCGGAAAACCGGTCGCGGAACTGGTACGGATTGTCGAAGATCGCGCCGACATTGTTGATAAGGTTCATCAGGTTTGGCGCGGTGGTGCCGGCGAGCAGCAACGCCGGCGCGGATGATGCGTTGACGATGCGATGCCAGGCGTTGACCGGGATCGAGAACAGCGAGCCCTTCTGCCATTCGAAGACGTGGCGCTTGGAATCGTTGTCGAGCCAGACCTCGGTGGTGCCGCGTCCTTCGACAACGAAATAGATCTCCTCGTAGATGTGCTTCTCGGGGTTCAGCGCGCCTGCGCCCGGCACCTCGATGACGTAGTTGCCCCATTTTCCTTCGGTGCCGTGCAGCTGGATGTAGCTGCCGCGGCCGCCGGTGCGCTTCCAGGGCGCCAGCGGCAGGTTCTGCACCTTGCTGATGCCGATGTCGCGGAACACCGGGATGCCTTCCGACTCCATGAAGTTGTCGTAGGGCGTCTTCGGCCGGCCGAACTTGCCGAACCCGGCCCGCTTGCCGCCGGTCGGCTCGTGCCAGTGCGTCGCGCCTGGGACGTCATGCATGAGCCTTCTCCTCTTCCTCGACCTTAACCGGCTGATCGACCCTCTCGGCGGCATAAGCCTTGTCCATCGCCGACTTCAGGCCGTGCTTGGCGAGCTCCTGCTCGAAGTCCTTGCGGGTCTCCGGATTCTCGTCGGAGTAGTCGATCTGGTCGCCGCCGAGCCGCTTGCTGATCCAGGCCTTCGGCACGCCCTGGGCGTTGCGGATGGCGACGCCCTCGTGCTTGAAGGCGAGATAGCGCGCCGGCGTGGTGCCGGTGTTGAAATGCTGATGTAGCCACATGTTCGGCGGCACGATCATGGTGCCGACCTCCCACTTGTAATAGCGCGGCTTGTCGCCCTCCGGCCACATCAGCGAATAGCCTTCGCCGGACAGGATGATGACGTGGGCGCCTGGTCCGTGGGCGTGCGCCTTCTTGTAGGTGCCGATCGGGAATTGCGAGATGTGGCTGTTCAGCGACGACTTTGCGAAGTTGAAGCGGATGTGGCCGCCGCCGGCGCCGCGCTCCTTCGCCGTGATCAGCGGCAGGTTGACCGCGTCCGGCACGAAGTTGGTCGCCAGCATGAAGCCCTTGGTCTCGTCCTTGGCGGAGAAGTAGTCCGGTTCGCCGTTGAATCGGCCCTTGAAGTCGTACTTGGTGCCGAAGATGAAATCCAAGTCCTCGTAGAGGTTGATCACGATCGGCGCGTTGGTGACCGAAACAAAACGCGCGGGCTCGCGGCCCGAGCCATTAAAGTGCTGGTGCAGGCAGTTGAGCGGAATCGCAAACAGCGCGCCGGCCTTCCATTCGAAGGTGATGCGCTGGCCGGCGTCGTTCCACACGGTGGTGGAGCCGCGCCCGCTCAGGATCATGATGGTTTCTTCGAACAACTGCCGTTGCGGGCTGAGTGTCTTGCCCGGCGGGATCTCGCAGACGTAGCAATCGTTCGAGGTGCGTGATGCCTCATGGTTCATGAAAACGCCGCGTCCGCCGCGCCGCGCCCAGGGCTTCAACTCGACGGTGTTCAGATTCTGCACATAAGTCGAGCTGATGAGGTCGAGCCCCTCGCTCTTCACCCAGCGGGTGTAGGGCGTCTCTTTTTCCGAGGCGAATTTCTTGGCGAACTCGTCCGAAACGATGGCGTCCTTGGCCATGCAGCTGCTCCGATTGTTACCGTTCTTCTATGCGGAACGATGTTCCAGGATTCGCCGGAACGGTACCATCCGTCTTCCAGCCCGCGCAAACGGCCGAAGGGTTCCGGGCCGGTGCGCGTGATGCCGCAGAACCGGCTGGTACCAATTCCCCGCTCGCCATGCCAAAATCCCTTGAGACAACCAAAAAATGCAATCGAGGAAACGTAATGATGAGGGATACCGCCAATAAGCTCGCCGCGATTCTGTTTGGCGTGCTGGCCATGGGCTTGCCGGCGTCGTTGGCGTCCGCCCAGAATTACCCGTCCCGCAACATCACGGCGATCATTCCGTTCGCGGCGGGCAATGCCAACGACATCACCTCCCGTATCGTGCTCGAGCAGGTCGGCCGGCAGATGGGCCAGGCGGTCATCATCGACAATCGCGGCGGCGCGGGCGGCACCATCGGCGTCGGCCAGGCGGCGCGAGCGGCGCCGGATGGTTACACGATCCTGTTCCATTCGGCATCGTTCAGCTCCGCCTATGTGACGCACAAGGCGCTGCCCTACGACACCTTCAAGGATTTTATCGCGGTGGCGCCGGCCGGCATTTCGCCGAGCGTGCTCGTTGTCTCGCCGTTGAAGGGCTACAAGAACGCCGGCGAGCTGATCGCGGCGGCCAAGGCAAAACCCGGCGAGATGAATTTCGCCTCCGCCGGCATCGGCGCGGCCTCGCATCTGGCGGCGGAAAAATTCAATGTCGCCGCCGGCATCAAGTCGCAGCATGTGCCGTTCAAGGGCCCGGTCGAAGCCTTGACCGAGGTGATGACCGGCCGCATCGATTACTACTTCCTGCCGATCGCGCCGGCGCTGGCGCTGATCAAGGACGGCAAGGTCACGGCGCTGGCGGTGAGTTCGAGCACGCGCGCGGCCTCGCTGCCGGACGTGCCGACGGTCGCGGAGATCGGCTTGCCCAAGGCGGCCTATGCTTTCTGGAACGGCGTTTTCGTTCCGGCCAAGACCCCATTGGATATCGTCACCAGGCTGCACGACGAGACCCAGAAGGCCGTCGCCGACGCGAGCGTGAAGGAGCGGTTTGCCAAGCTCGGCATCGTTCCGATGACGATGACGCAACCGGAGTTCCAGAAATACTTCGAAGACGACGTCAAGGACACCGACGCGCTCGCCAAGGCGGCAGGTATCGAGAGGCAGTAGCGCGACTGCTGGACAAAAGTCTGCACGGCATCAAGGCGGCGTAGAACGACATGATGCGATTGATCGCAGCGTTGCTGTCGGCGGGTGGCCTCCTGGCCGCCGCGTGCGGCGGCGCGGCGGCCCAACAGGATGCGGCGAAAAACTGGCCGTCGAAGCCGATCCACGCCGTGGTGCCGCTCGCGCCCGGCACCGGCGGCGACGTTATGGCGCGGCTGATGCTCAATCAGCTCGCGCTGCAACTCGGCCAGTCGATCGTGATCGAGAACAAGGGCGGCGCTGGCGGTACACTCGGCGTCGCGCAGGTGGCGAAGTCCGATCCGGACGGCTACACGCTGCTGGCGCATTCATCGACGCACGTTATTTCGCCAGCCATGTATACCAGCCTGCCGTATGACACCGCCGGTGACTTCGCCGGCGTGATGCCGATCGGTAGCGTGCCAAGTGCGCTGGTGGCGGCGCCGTCGAAGGGCATCAGAAATCTCAAGGACTTCGTTGAAAAGGCCAAGGCCACGCCTGGCGGCTTTACCTATGCGTCGGCCGGCGTAGGATCGACCACCCACCTCACTGCGGAACGGTTTCGCCTGAGCGCCGGTTTCCCCGCGATTCATGTGCCGTTTCGCGGCGGCGGCTTCCAGCCCGAAATCATCGCCGGCCGTGTCGACTTCGCCTATTCGCCGATCGCGACCTCGCTGCCGAACATCAAGGACGGACGCCTCCAGGCGGTCGCGGTGTCGAGCCCGCAGCGCGCGGCGGCGTTGCCGGATGTGCCGACCACATTGGAGGCTGGCTATGCGGACTCCGATTACGTGATCTGGGTCGGGCTGTTTTTTCCGGCGAAGACGCCGCGGGCGATCGTCGACAGGCTGAACCTCGAAATGAAGAAAGCGTGGGAGAATCCAGCCCTGCGTGAAAGGTTTGCCGGACTCGATGTCACCCCGATGCCGATGACGGCGGCCGAGTTCGACGTTCTGATCAAAAAGGAAATTGCCGCCAACGCCGTGCTGGCCAAGGCGGCCGGGCTGCAACCGAATTGAAGTCTGCATGAACGCACGGAGAAACCAGATGACGCGAATGACATGGCTGTTGCTGTCCGCGCTCGCGCTGACCGCCGCGGGTCCCGCGGTGGCGCAGGACAAGTATCCGTCGAAGCCTGTGAAGATTCTGGTGCCCTACGCGCCGGGCGGCGGCACCGACATCACCGCGCGTCTGTTCGGCGATCAACTCAAGAACAGCCTCGGCCAGCAGTTTGTGATCGAAAACAAACCGGGCGCCTTCGGCATCCTCGCCATCGAAGAAATGGCGCGCGCCAAGCCGGATGGCTACACGCTGATGATCGGCAACGTCTCGACCAATGCTATCACGCCGGTGCTGTTCAAGAACAAGTTCAAGATCGACTTCGAGAAAGAAGTGCAGTCGGTCGCCCGCTTCAACATCTATCCGTCGTTTCTGATTGCCACGACGACCAACTTCGACGTGAAAGACGTGAACGATCTGGTCGCTCAGGCGAAGAAGAGTCCGGGCAAGGTCCGCTATACCAGCGCCGGCGTGGGCTCCTTTCCGCATTTCGACATGGAGATTTTCGCCCGGCGGGCCGGGGTCGAGATGAATCACATTCCGAACAAGGCCGGCGCCGCCGGCATGCTCAACGATCTGGTGGTCGGCGATGCCCAGGTGGCGATCATCAATTCGGCGTCCTCGGCGGCGATGATCAAGGCCGGCAAGCTGAAGCCGCTCGCGGTGGTCGCGGAGCAGCGGGTGGCGGGCTACCCCGACGTGCCGACGATGACAGAGGCGGGCTTCAAGAGCGTTGGCACGCTGCACTGGCAGAGCATGCTGGCGCCGGCGGCGACGCCGAAGCCGGTGATCGACACACTGTTCAAGGCAATCGTCGAGGCGTCGAAGCAGCCCGCGCTCAAGGAGGCGTTCGACAAGCAGCTCGTCAGCCTCAAGGTCAGCGAATCGCCGGATGAGGCGAAAACCTGGCTCGCGGGCGAACTCGATTCGTGGCGCAAGATCACGTCCGAGGTGAAGATCGATCTGGCTGAGTAGGTTGCCACGCGGACAGGGAGCAGACACACATGAAACGCATCAGCTTGGCTTTGTTGTCCATGGTTGCGGCGGGTTTTGCCTCGTCCGCATACGCGCAGGACAAGTATCCTTCGAAGCCGATCAAGGTCGAGGTGCCGTTCGGCGCCGGCAGTGCGACCGATATCGTCATCCGCATCGTTGGCGATCAGATGCGCCACGAACTCGGCCAGCAGATCGTGGTGGAGAACAAGCCGGGCGCGTTCGGCATTCTTGCCATCGAGGAAATGGTGAAGGCGCGTGCCGACGGCTACACGCTGATGGTCGGCAATCCCGGCACAAACGTGCTGACGCCGATTATCTACAAGGACAAGTTCAAGATCGATTACGACAAAGAGGTCGTGATGGTGTCGCGGCTCGGCGAGGTGCCGCTGATCCTTTGCGCCACCACCAAGGACTTCGCGCCCAGGACCTATGCCGAGTTCATAGCGTTGGCCAAAACCAATCCCGGCAAGGTGCGTTATGCCAGCGTCGGCGTCGGTAGCAACAACCACTACGACACTGAAGCGTTTGCGCAATGGGCGGGTCTCGAACTCGTTCACATTCCCAACAAGGGCGGCGGCGCGGCGATCACCAATGACCTGGTGTCGGGCGATGCACAGGTGGCCCTGGTCAACGCGGCAAGCTCGGCCGGCGTGATCAAGGGCGGACTGCTCAAGGTGCTCGCGGTCATGGCCGACGAGCGGATGGCGGAATATCCGGACGCGCCGACGCTGAAGGAATTGGGCTACGCCAATGGTAAGGGCCTGTGGTCCGCGCTCTACGCGCCGGCTAAGACAGCTCCGGACGTGCTCGACACCATCCACAAGGGAACGGTGGCGGCGTTGAAGTCCGCCCCGGTGCAGGATGCGTTCAAGAAGCAGATGATCAAGGCGGTGCCGAACGCCTCGATTGCCGATGCTGCCAAATGGAATGCGGCCGAGACGGCGTACTGGAAGAAGCTCACAGAACAGGTGAAGGTCGAACGGCCGGAGTGATTTGGAAGATCCAACGATGAACATCGAAGTGAAGCCGTCCGACACCGCCCACAAGCTCAAGATCGAGCGAGACGTCGATGTGCCGATGCGTGACGGCGCCCGGCTGAAGGCCGATGTGTTCCGCCCCGACGACGGCGGGAAATTCCCGGCGCTGCTCAATCTCGGGCCGTACCAGAAGGACAAGCTCTGGGTGCCGCCGGCGCAGCTTGCAGAAAAAGCCACGCCCAACATGAATTGGGAAACCGTCACTCCGGAATGGTGGGTGCCGCGGGGTTACGCCGCGGTTCGCGTCGACGGCCGTGGCAGCGGCAAGTCTCCTGGCCAATGTGAGCCGTGGTCGCTGGCCGAGGCGATCGACTTCTACGACGCCATCGAATGGGCCGCGGCGCAGCCCTGGTGCAACGGCAAGGTCGGGCTGTCGGGCATTTCCTACTTCGCCATCAACCAGTGGTTTGTCGCCAACCTGCAGCCGCCGTCGCTGAAGGCGATCATCCCGTGGGAAGGATTCGCCGACATCTACCGTGACGCGCTGTTCCACGGCGGCATCCTGAGCGTGTTCATGACCAACTGGATCACCGCGCACACCATGCATCACGTCATGGGCCGGGCGGCGCAGCTCAATCCGGATGGCTGGCAGGTCAATACGATGTGGCACTGGATGCATCACAACCTGGACAGTGGCGTGTTGCGCGGTTCGCAGGCGCAGTGGGATCGGATCACCGTGCCGATGCTCTCGGTCGGCAACTGGACCGGCTTCGCTCTGCATCTGCGCGGCAATACTGAGGCGTATATGCGCGCTGCCTCGAAGCATAAGAAGCTCCGCATCCACAACGGCTCGCATGTGCATCCGTTCTACACAGACGAGGGCAAGCGCGATCAGCTTCGCTTCTTCGATCACTGGCTCAAGGGCATCGACAACGGTGTGATGGACGAACCGCCGGTGAAGCTCGCGATTCGCAAGGGTAGGGACGAGATCGAGTGGCGCGACGAGCACGAATGGCCGCTCGCGCGCACGCAATGGACCAAGTTCTACTTCGACATTTCGGCGGCGGCTTCCGGCAAGGAACCGCGCGTGGGCGGTCTGGCGAAGGAGAAGCCGGCGAAGGCGAGTGCCTGCACCTATCCGGCGTTCAATCTCGGCACCATGGGCTCGACCTCGGCGGCGTCGTCGCAGGTGATGGGCGGCGGCATAAAGCCGGGCATGGGTATCGCACTTTCCACGCCGCCGCTCGCCGACGATGTCGAGGTCACCGGCCCGCTCGCCGCGACGTTTTATGTGTCGAGCGACAGCGAGGATATGGACCTGTTCCTGACGCTCCGGAATTTCGACGCGGAGGGGAACGAAATCCTGGAAACCGGCCAGCAGGGCTCCCCCGTTCCGGTAGCGAAGGGTTGGCTGCGCGCGTCGCATCGCGAACTCGACGAACAACTGTCGCTGCCGTACCGGCCCTATCACAAGCACACGCGGCGGCTGTTCCTGAAGCCCGGCGAGATCGTCAAAGTCGATGTGGAGATATGGCCGACGTCGATGACGTTTCGGAAGGGCCATCGCATCCAGCTCGATGTGCAGCCCCGTGACGGTGTCGGCAGCCAGTCGTACCTGCACTATCATGCCGACTACAACACCGGCTCGAACACCATCTACGCGGGCGGCGAATACGAGTCGTATCTGCTTCTGCCGGTGATTCCGAAAACGGGTGGATGATATGCGGATACCAGTGTTCGGCATCGCCGGAGCCACAGTCCGTTGCGTGGCAGCTTGCAGACAACTTTCATGAGCAATACGCAGCCCCCAGCCAAACAGCCGGCGTGGGACATTCTGGCCCGCGCCGACGTGCTGTCGGGGCTGCTGTTTGTCGCCATCGCCGCCTTCGGGCTGTGGGCGTCGCGGAACTATCCGGTCGGCACGGCGCTGCGCATGGGCACCGGCTACATGCCGCGGCTGCTGTGCTAGCTGCTACTCGGCCTGGGCGTTATCGTCCTGGCGCAGGGTTTACGGCAGCCGTCGGCACCGCTGCGCACATCGACGCAGGGGTGGCGCGCGATGCTGTCGGTGACCGTGGGCCTCATCGCGTTTGCCTTGAGCATCGAGCGGCTGGGCCTCGTCCTCGCCATCGCGCTGCTCACCGGCATCGGTGCGCTGGCGACGCGGGCGCTGCGGCCCCTGGAGACCGCGATTGCCGGGCTTGTTCTGATCGCGATGTCATGGAGCATCTTCATCGTCGGGCTGGGGCTCACCATCCCGATCTGGCCCGAGTGGTAGGGCATGGAGTTCTTTGACAACCTCGCCGTGGGATTTGGCGTTGCCCTGACGCCTGCCAACCTCGGCTTCGCATTTGTCGGCGCCATGGTCGGCACGCTGATCGGTGTGCTGCCCGGCATCGGACCGATTGCGACCATCGCCATGCTGCTGCCGCTGACCTTCCACTTGGAGCCGGTGTCGGGCCTGATCATGCTGGCTGGCATCTTCTACGGCGCGCAGTACGGCGGCTCGACCACCGCGATCCTGGTCAACCTGCCGGGCGAAACGTCGTCGGTGGTGACCTGCATCGACGGCCACCAAATGGCGCGTCAGGGCCGCGCCGGCGCGGCGCTGGCGGTGGCGGCGATCGCTTCATTTTTCGCCGGCAGCATTTCGACCGCGCTGCTTGCCGGCTTTGCGCCGCCGCTCGCCAAGATCGGCCAGTCGTTCGGCGCACCCGAGTATTTTTCGCTAATGCTGCTTGGGTTGATCGCCGCGGTGGTGCTGGCGCACGGCTCGGTGGTGAAGGCGGTGGCGATGATCGTGCTGGGGCTGCTGGTCGGGCTGGTCGGCTCTGACGGCAACACCGGCGGCACCCGCTTCACCTTCGACATTCGCGAACTGACCGACGGCATCGACGTTGCCACGCTGGCGATCGGACTGTTCGGCGTTGGCGAAATCATCGCGAATCTGGCGCGGCCCGCCGAGGAGCGCTCGCTGGTGGCGCAGAAAATCACCCGGCTGTGGCCGACCGGCGATGACTTCCGCCGCTGCTGGCCGGCGGTGCTGCGCGGCACGGCGCTCGGATCGATCCTCGGCGTCTTGCCGGGCGGTGGCGCGACGCTGAGTTCGTTCGCGGCCTATGCGCTCGAAAAGAAGGTTTCCACCGAGCCGTCCCGCTTCGGGCGCGGCGCGGTCGAGGGCGTGGCCGCGCCGGAATCTGCCAACAACGCGGGCGCGCAAACCTCGTTCATTCCAATGCTCACGCTCGGCATTCCCGGCAACGCGGTGATGGCGCTGATGATCGGCGCGCTGACCATCCACGGCATCCAGCCCGGCCCACAGATCATGTCGGAACGCCCGCAGTTGTTCTGGGGCATGGTCGCCTCCATGTGGATCGGCAACCTGATGCTGGTGATCATCAACCTGCCGCTGATCGGCATCTGGGTTCAGCTGCTGAAGGTGCCGTACCGCTTCCTTTATCTGGCGATCTTGTTGTTCTGCGGCATCGGCGTCTACACCGTGGGCAACAGCGCGGCGGCGGTTCTGCTGGCAGCCTTCTTCGGCGTGGTGGGCTTTATCCTCATGAAGCTCGACTGCGAGCCGGCGCCGATGATACTGGGATTCGTGCTGGGACCGCTAATGGAAGAGAACCTGCGCCGCGCCATGAAAATCGCGAGCGGGGACCCGATGATCTTTGTGCAGCGGCCAATCAGCCTGGGACTTTTGATAGCAGCGGCGCTATTGCTCCTGATCGTTGCGCTGCCGGCCATCCGCGGCAAGCGCGAGGAAGTCTTCTAGGAAGGGTGAGCATGGTGTTCGACGACGCCTTTCGCGCAAAGCTCCGCGAGCTTTTCGTCTGGCGCCGCGACGTCCGGCGCTTTCGTGCCGACCCCTTGCCGGCGGGCACGCTGGAGCGGCTGATCGAACTCGCTTGCCTCGCCCCGTCCGTGGGACTCAGCCAGCCCTGGCGCTTCGTGATCGTCGAGGACGCTGTCCGCCGCCGGGCCGTGCTGGAGAATTTCCAGGCGGCCAACGCGGAGGCGCTGAATTCCTATGCGGGGGATCTGGCCGCGCGCTATGCCGAGTTGAAACTCGCGGGTCTGCGGGAGGCGCCGTGCCAGCTCGCGATCTTCGCCGACCCGGCCACCGACACCGGGCATGGCCTTGGCCGGCGGACCATGCCGGAGATGGCGGAATACTCGGTGGTCGCCGCGATCGGCACCCTGTGGCTGGCAGCGCGAGCCGAAGGCATCGGCCTGGGCTGGGTTTCCATTTTGACCCCAGCCGATATCAATACGCTGCTCGACGTTCCCGCGACGTGGCGCTTGATCGGAGTCCGATGAGATCAGCCCCGAGCTGGAACGCGCCGGATGGGAGCATCGCCAGGCCGCGGGCGCGTTCGTCCTTCGCCGCTGATCAGGGCGATACCTCTTCGAGAACCCGCCCCTTCGTTTCGATTGCGAATGCGCCGGTGGTAATGGCGGCGAACGCGGCGGCTGCGGCAAACATCCAGAACACCGATTGCAGGCCACCCGCGATCATGTAGCCCACCGCCGTCGGCCCGATCATCGATGCAAAGCGGAGCCATGCCGTCGCGGTGCCGACGCCGAGCGCGCGCGTCCGCGTCGGATAAAGCTCCGGCGTGTAGAGATAGACGCCGATGTTGATCGTGCTGATGAAGAAATACGCGGCGGTAACGTGAAGGAGAATCTGATCCGCGGTCGGACTGGGGCTCATTGCCAACACGCCGAGGCTCAGCGCGGCGGCCGCGAAGGAGACCGCGAAATATGGCCGCCGCCCAATGTGGGCGATGGTCAGCGCGCAGATCAACGTGCCGATCAGTCCGGCCGCCTGTGTGATCATGCCGTAGCGCAACGAGACGTCGAGCGGCAGCTTGAACACCGTGCGGAAAATGGTCGGCAGCCAGATCACCAGCCCGTAGTTGATGAAATACGCCGCGAACCAGATCACCCAGACCACCAGGGTACGGCGCAGATAGGTCGGCCCGAACAGGTCGGCGAAGGAAGCGCGCTGGTCGCGCGTCGAAACCACCGGTTGCACCGGCGGCAGCGGCTTCCCAGTGGCCTTCTCGGTTTCCCGCTCGATCATTGAAAGGGCGGCGTCGGCCTCGGCCGGCCGATCGTGTACGGCGAGCCAGCGCGGCGATTCCGGCAGCACCGCGCGCAGGAACAGCGCCAGCACCGCGGGCAAGGCCCCGATCCAGAACATGGCCTGCCAGCCAAGGTTCGGCACCACCCAGACGGCGACCGTGCTCGCCGCCACCAGACCGATCGGGAATACGAGTTCGTAGAGCAGCACGAAGCGGCCGCGGTTGGCGGCACGCGTCAGCTCGCTGATGTACACGGCGGCGATCGGCACCTCGCCGCCGAGGCCAATGCCCTGCAGGGTGCGGAGCACCAGCAGGGAGTTGTAGTCCCAGGCGAAGGCGCAGGCGATGCTGAGCAGCGCGAAGGTGGCGATTGAGCCGATCATCGCCGGCATGCGGCCGAAACGCTCACCGATCCAGCCGAACAGCAGCGCGCCGATCAGTTGGCCGAGGAAACCGGCGGAAATCATCACCCCGATTTCCGGCCCGGTGAGCTTCCACATCGGCACCAGCACCGGCAGCACGGTGGCGATCGCCAGTGCGTCGAAGGCATCGAAGAATGTGGCGACGCCGACGATGACCCGCGTCTTGACGTGCCACCATGAGGTCGGCAGCCGTTCGATCCGCGCGACGATGTTATCGACGGCGCCCGACGGCGCCGCGGAACCCATGCTCATGACGTTCCCCCCGATTGATTTTTGGCAATTTTCTCAATGTTATACCGAACCAGGACAAGACACGAGACTGGTAACAGCCCTGCGTGCTGATAGGCTTCCCTCCATGACAGATTTATCTTCGGCGCAATCCAAGTCTCTCCTGTTGTCCCGCCGTTTCGCACCTTTGTTCTGGTGCCAGTTCTTCTCGGCGTTCAGCGACAATTTCCTGAAAAACGCCTTGGTTTTTCTGATCCTGTTCAAGATCGGCGGGTCGGCGGCCGACTCCCTGATCACGCTGGCGGCGGCGGTGTTCATCGCGCCTTATTTCTTCCTGTCGGCGCTCGGCGGTGAAATCGCCGATCGTTACAACAAGGCTGTCGTGGCGCAGCGGCTGAAGCTTTGCGAAATCGGCGTCGCGGTCGTAGCGATCGCCGGCTTTGTCATGCACTCGGTGCCGCTTCTGTTCGTGGCGCTGTTTGCTTTCGGCGTGATCGGATCGCAGTTCGGCCCGATCAAATACGGCATCCTGCCTGACCTGCTCGACAAGTCGGAGTTGCCCTCCGCCAACGCGCTGGTCGAGGGCGCCACCTTCATGGCGATCCTGCTGGGCACCATCGTCGGCGGCATGGCGGCAAAGGGTGGCGGCGATCCCGCATCGTTCGCCGGGTTGATGCTGGTGTTTGCGCTGCTGTGCTGGGGTTCGAGTCTGCTGATTCCCAAAGTCGGGTCTGGCGCTCCCGACCTGAAGGTGTCGCTGAACATCGCCTCTTCGACCACGAGCCTGCTCCGGCATTTGCGTGACGATTCGCGGATATGGTGGGGCGGCCTGGTGACGAGCTGGTTCTGGCTGGTGGGCGCGGTGGTGCTGTCGCTGCTGCCGCCGCTGGTGAAGAGCGTGCTGGGCGGCACCGAGGAGGTCGTTACCGTGTTCCTCGCGGTGTTTTCGGTCGCGGTGGCGATCGGCTCCGGATTGGCGGCGTGGCTATCGGCCGGGCGTATCGTCATTCTGCCGACGCTGGTGGGCGCGATCGGGCTCGGCGTGTTCGCGATCGATCTCGGCTGGGCCACCTTGCACACGCCGCTGGCGGCGGTTCCCGCCGGCGTTGGCGAGGTGTTTGGATCAAGCCGCGGGCTTCGCGTCGCAATCGATCTGGCCGGCCTCGCCATTTCAGGCGGCCTCTACATCGTGCCGACCTTCGCCGCGGTGCAGGCCTGGGCCGGCGCCGACCGCCGCGCCCGCGTAATCGCCGGCGTCAACGTGCTCAACGCCGCCTTCATGGTGGGCGGCACCGTAGTGGTCGCGGTGTTGCAGGCGCTTCATGTCTCGACGCCGATGCTGTTCATCATCATCGGCCTCGCCACATTCGGCGTCGCTTTTCTGATCAGCCGCACCATGCCGTCCAGCGCGATCAAGGATTTCCTCTCGATCCTGTTCCGGGCGTTCTATCGGGTCGAGGTAAGGGGAGTGGAAAATCTCGAGAACGCCGGCGTCAATCCGATCATCGCGCTCAACCACACAAGCTTCCTCGACGCCGCGTTGGCGCTGTCCATGCTGCCGAAGGAGCCGGTGTTCGCGATCGACAGCGCGATGGCGCAACACTGGTGGGTGAAGCCGTTTCTGCGCATCACCCGTGCCATGCCGCTCGATCCGACCAAGCCGATGGGGACGCGCACTTTGATCAATGCGGTCAAAGCCGGCGATCCGCTGATTATTTTCCCGGAAGGCCGCATCACCGTCACCGGCAGCCTGATGAAAATCTACGACGGCGCTGGGCTGATCGCGGAGAAGACCGGCGCGATGGTGGTACCGGTGCGGCTTGAGGGCCTCGATGCCACAGCGTTTACGCGGCTGCACCGCACTCAGATTCGGCGGCGCTTCTTCCCCAAGGTTACCGTGACGGTGCTTGAGCCGGTGAAGCTGACCGTCGATCCGGCGCTCAAGGGCAAGCACCGCCGGCAGGCGGCGGGCGCCGCGCTCTACGAGATCATGTCGAATCTCGTATATCGCACCACGTCGATCGAACGGACGGTGACCGACGCGATAATCGAGGCGGCCAAACTGCACGGCATGGGCCGCGTCGCGGTCGAAGACCCGCTGGCGGGCACGCTTTCCTATCGCAAATTGCTGCTGAGCGCGCGCGTTCTTGGCGAGAAGCTGATGCCGCTCGCGCCTGAGGGTAAGGCCATCGGCGTGATGCTGCCGAACGCCAACGGGGCGGCGGTCACTGTCGTTGCGCTGATGTCGGCGGGCCGGGTGCCGGCGATGATCAACTTTACCGCCGGCGTCGCCAATGTGCTGGCCGCCTGCCGCGCGGCAAAGGTCAACACCATCCTCACCTCGCGCGCTTTCATCGAGAAGGCACGCCTCGACGCGCTGATCGCGGGGCTGCAGCAGGACGTGAAGTTCGTCTATCTCGACGACATCCGCGCGACCGTGACCACCATGGACAAGCTGCGCGGTGTCTGGAACCTGCGTAAGCCGCTGGCGCGGCGCAAGCCGGACGACTGGGCTGCGATCCTGTTCACTTCGGGCTCCGAGGGTACGCCGAAAGGCGTTGTGCTGAGCCACCGGAATCTCCTGGCGAATGCTGCCCAGGCTCAGGCGCGAATCGACTTCGGACGCACCGACAAGGTGTTCAACGTGCTGCCGGTGTTTCACTCGTTCGGGCTGTCGGTCGGTCTTGTGCTGCCGCTGGTGTCGGGCGTGCGCATCTATCTCTATCCGTCCCCGCTGCACTACCGGATCGTGCCGGAGCTGATCTACGGCGTGAACGCCACCATCTTGTTCTGCACCGACACATTCCTCAACGGCTACGCCCGCTCGGCGCACGCCTACGATTTCCGTTCGCTGCGCTACATCCTTGCCGGTGCCGAGCCGGTGAAAGATTCGACGCGGCGCATCTACATGGAGAAATTCGGCCTGCGGATCCTCGAAGGCTATGGCGTCACCGAGACTTCGCCGGCTCTGGCGCTGAACACGCCGATGTTCAACAAATTCGGCACCGTCGGCCGGCTGCTGCCCGGCATGGAAGCGCGGCTGGAAAAGGTCGAGGGCGTGGACGAAGGCGGCCGACTCTATGTGAGGGGCCCCAACGTGATGGCGGGCTACGTCCGCGTCGAGAATCCCGGTGTGCTGGAGCCGCCGCCCGACGGCTGGCACGACACCGGCGACATCGTCACCATCGATAAGGAAGGCTTCATCTCGATCAAGGGCCGCGCCAAGCGGTTTGCCAAAATCGCCGGAGAGATGATCTCGTTCGCGGCGATCGAGGCGCTGGCCGGCGATCTGTGGCCGGGGCTGCTTTCGGCGGTGGCATCGGTGCCGGACCCGCGCAAGGGCGAGCGCCTGATTCTGGTGACGCAGAAGAAAGATCCGACACGCAGCGAATTCCAGGCATTCGCCAAGTCGCGCGGCGCCACCGAGCTGATGGTGCCGGCCGAAATCTTGTATATGGAAAAGGTGCCGGTGCTTGGCACCGGTAAGATCGACAACGTCGCAGTGACCAAGCTCATCAAGGAGCGGTTCGCCGTTGCGCCCCCCACCGCGGTTGTGGCCTAGCTCACGGAGGCAATCATGAACGTCAACGCCAAGCCGTCATCGGACTTCAAGCTCGAAGCGGTGCATCCCGATCCCTCCCAGGCGCACAAGATGCCGTATGCGCCCGCGATCAAGATCGTCGGCGCCTGCGATCTGATGTTCTTGTCGGGAGCGACCGCGTCGCCGCTCTATCACAACCACCCGCATCAGGATCACGAACACGTCCATCCTCACTCGATCGAGCAGCAGACCAAGAACGCGATGGACGCCATCAAGTCGATCCTCGACAGCCAGGGCGCGACCTGGCGCGACGTCATCAAGGTGACGAAATACCTGACCGATTTCCGCGAGGCCGACGTCATGCACAAGACCATGGCGGCGTATTTCGGCGACTGGCTGCCGGCCAGCACAACGGTTTGCATCAATCAGCTCAGCTCGCCGGGCGCGCGGATCGAGCTCGACATGATCGTGGCGTTGCCGAAGCCGGCGGCGAAGTAGCCTCCGCTACTCCGCCGCCTGGACCTGCGGCTTGGTCTTCGCCCAATAGTCGGCTTGCGCCTTGGAGCGCCGCAGCGCCTCCTCGGTCTCGAAGCCCGGCGCCATAGAGCCATCCTCGCCCGCCAGAATCTGGTGGTGCTCGATGTTCAGCGTGCGCAGCCAGCGCTGCTGTCCCATGGTCAGCGCGATGAAGTAGCCGATCTCCACCAATTCGGGCTCGTTGAAATGGCTGTGCAGACGCGCCCAGAACCTGGCATCGACCGGCAGGTCCCAGGTGATGGCCTCGGCGTAGGACAGCGCCGCCTTCTGCCGGTCGTTGTAGCGGCTTGAGGCCTCGAAATTGATCAGGTCCTTGACCTGATCCTCGATCACCTCGCCGGCCTTTTGCGCCTTGATAGAGCGCTGGTTGCCGCAGAATTCACAGAGAACGGAGCGCGACACATACAGCCGGCACAGCTCCTTGATGGCGTGGTCGGCGATGCCGGTGTGGAAGACGTCGCGCCAGGAGTTGGCGAACGACCAGAACACGGCGGGCACATGCGCGCGGATCGCCTGGCTTTCCGGCCGCGGCGTGCCGTAGGTTTTGCAGCGCTCCAGCTCCGCCAGCATGGCGGCATCCTTCATCGTCTTGGGGTCGATGTAGCTGATGTACGGCTTGCTCATCTTTCTTCCGTCCTTTTGCTGATACCCGGCGAGGCATGCTTAATCGATGTTAGCCATTGTGTAGCAACCACGCGGCCCTATCAACGCCAGTGCGTTTTCGCAGCTGACAAGCCACGCCAGCGCCGCCGAAAGGTTGCGGTAACCCTGAAACGCCGGCCGGCGCAGCGCTTGCAACAGCGCAAAAATGATTAAGGTTTATCGATCCTTCGAAGCGCGGCCATTCGATTGAAAAGCGAATTTCATCCGACACGTTTCATAAAGAATACCGCTTCAACCAATCTTCAGCATGCTCCGGTTTGACGGAACCATTTCACCAATCGGATACCAGCGTGCCTCGATAGTGGCCCCGACAACAACGCAGCAATGCGAACGTCAATCGAGGTAGCCGCGTGCGTACAAGCACCATCGTCATGATCGCGTTCGCCGTTGTGTTCGGCCTGCTGGCGGTTTTCGTATCGCAGTCGTGGCTTAACAGCGCCGCCGAGCAGCGCATGCGTAGCCTCGAAGCCAATAAGAAGCCGGTCAACACCAGCACCATCGTCGTCGCGTCGAAGCCGCTGCGTTTCGGCAATGAACTTTCATCCGCCCAACTCGCCGAAGTCGAATGGCCGGGTAAATCGCTACCGGCCGGCGCCTTCGCCAAGGTCGCGGACGTTATCGGCGGCGGAAAGCGCGTCGCGCTGACCGCAATCGAACCGAACGAGCCGGTGCTGAGCAGCAAGATCACCGGACCGGGCCAACGCGCCACGCTGTCCGCCATGCTGCGCGGTGGACTGAAGGCCGCGACGGTGCGCGTCAACGACATCGACGGCGTCGGCGGCTTCGTGCTGCCGGGCGATCATGTCGATGTGGCGCTGACTCGTCAGGTCGATAAGACCAACGCCTCGACCGAGGTCATTCTGCAGAATGTCCGCGTCTTGGCGATCGATCAGGTAGCGGACGAACGGCTCGACAAGCCGGCCGTGGTCAAGGCCGTGACGGTTGAGGTCGATGGGGTTGGGGCACAGAAGCTCTCGCTCGCCGCCTCGATCGGCAGCATCACGCTGATGCTTCGCAAGGCGGGAGAGGCCAACAACCAATACACGCGCAAGATCACCCTGAGCGATCTTGGCGCGCCTTCCACGCCAACGGCGGCGCCGACCGGTCCGGTCGGCGTGACCACCGTGGCCGTTCGGCGGGCATCGACACGCGAGGAATACAGCGTGCCGATCGAAGGAACCAATCTACGTGTGGCCCGCGACGGGGATCGTTAGCTGCGCGGCGGCAAGAATACGGGGAAGGCAAGACAAATGGGCGGGGAGAACAAGATGAGCAAGTGGAGAGGGTTGTGTTTCGCCGCGGTCCTGGTCGCCGGTAGCGGCCTCGGCGCGGGTGAGGCGCAGGCGCAGCGGACGATCCAGATCGGCCAGGCCAAGCGCACCGCGACGGTGAACGTCTACATTGGCAAGTCGGAAGATGTCCGCACCGATGCGAGCTTCGTCGAGCTCACGGTCGGCGATCCGGACGTCGCTGATGTCAATCCGCTGACCGACCGCTCGCTGTCGATCCTGGGCAAGAAGAACGGCACCACGCGGGTGTCGGCCTACGCCGAGGGCAAGAAGCTGATTGGCGTGTTTGATGTCGAAGTGGTCTACGACACCTCGCTGCTGCAGACCGAAATCCGCCGCCGCTTCCCGCATGCGTCGCTTCGCGTCTCGGCGGTCAACGGCCGGATCATGCTGTCCGGCAACGCGCCGGACGGTCCGACCGTCGACAAGGCGGTGCAGATCGCCAAGCAGTTCGGTCCGGATGTCATCAACATGGTCAACGTGTCGTCGCCGCAGCAGGTCATGCTCGAGGTTCGCTTCGTCGAAGCCACCCGGCAGGCTGGCCGTGACCTCGGTGTGCAGTGGAACGTGTTCGGCCAGAAGAACCTCGCCAACATCGGCAACCGCACCCCGAGCGATCAGCTTCCGATCACCAACCGTAATCCAGGCGGGGACAGCAGCTTCTCGCAGCCAGGCGCCATGGCGGGCGGCAAGAATGTCGGTCAATCCGCGCGGGCATCTCGCCGGTGGTGGTGGCCGGCGTGCTCTCGGGCACCGCGCCGTTCGGCGTGATCGTCAGCAAGATGCTGGCGGCCGGCGTCGAGACTGACGTGATCATCAATGCGCTCGAGCAGAAGGGCGTCGCACGCTCGCTGGCCGAGCCGAACCTGGTTGCGCTGTCGGGCGACACGGCGAGCTTCCTTGCCGGCGGTGAATATCCGAACCCGGTGCCCGGCGCACTCGGCACCGTTACGATCGATTACAAGCGCTTCGGCGTCGGACTTGCTTTCACTCCGACGGTGCTCAGCGGCGGCTTGATCAACATGAAGATCGAACCGGAGGTGAGCCAGCTCGATTTCAGCCACACCGTCACCATCGCCGGCCTTGCGGTTCCGCCGCTGATCGTGCGCCGCGCCTCGACCACGGTTGAACTGCGCGACGGGCAGAGCTTCGTGATCGGCGGCCTGTTGCAGAGCGTCGGTCAGAATGCGGTCTCGCAGCTGCCGTGGCTCGGCGACATTCCCGTACTTGGCTCGTTGTTTCGCAGCGCCTCGTACCAGAAGAACGAGACCGATCTTGCCATTATCGTCACGCCGCGTCTCGTGCGTCCGGCGCGACCCGGCGACGTCATCAAGACGCCGCTCGATTCGTCGGCGCCGGTCAACGATGTCGATCTGTTTCTGATGGGCAAGACCGAACTGCCGCCGGCCAAGGCGCGCCTCGTGAACGGCGTGCTGCCGCGTGACTTCACCGGCCATATGCTCGATCTGCCGAAACATGGAGGCGAAGATGTGCTCTCGGTTCGCAACTAAGACACTTGCCTCGATGGTTCTTGCCGCGATGCTCGGCGGCTGCTCGGAATACTACTTCGACCGACGAGACACGGTTTCGCTGCACTCCGGCGAGGCGATGGCTGCCAATCGGGTGACCCAGATGGTCGATCCCTGGCCGGCTGCCAGCGGCAACCGCAACATCGCCTACAACGGCGAGAAGGCGGCGACCGCGTCCGAGCGTTACCGTGCTGGCCGGACAATTCCGCCGGTCAATGCCACCACCAGCTCCGCCGCCTACGCGGCGGCGCAGCAGCAAGCGCAATCGACGGCCAACAATCAGGCGTCGTCGGCGCCCAACAACAGCAACAACAACAGCAGCAGTCCGACCAGGTAGCGGCACGGACCAAAGCGAGCACTCATGCGGATGGCGAAGACTTCGAGTACAGCGGGCAAGACGGTTGTGGCGGTCGTCACCGCCGATCCGGTGTTCGAGCAGTCGGTGCGCGCGACCTTCGGCGTCAGCGGGGCGATCGAACTGCGCGTCGTCGAAGGCGATATTGGCAGCGTCGGTCAGCTCAACACCGAAGACGTTACTGTCGTGATAGTCGATCTCGATGCCAGCCGCAGCGAGGAGATGACGGCGCTGGAGCGGATGATGCTACGGAGCGGCGCCGTGCCGCCGGTGGTGGTGGTCACGCAGAGCTTCGATGTCGAGGTTGCGCGAAGCCTGCTGCAGATGCGGGTGGCCGATTTTCTGGTCAAGCCGGTGCCGCCGGTGGAACTCGTCCGCACCTGCGCCCGCGCGGCGCGCGCCTCCGGCACCGAAGCCACCGAAGCGCAGATCTACACGTTCTTCCCCGCGGTCGGCGGCGCCGGCGTCACCACCCTGGCGATCCAGACCGCGCTGCTGCTGCTGAACAACGGCCAGCGCGTCCGGCCGACCGTCTGTCTGGTCGATCTGGATTTCCAACACGGCGCCTGCGCCGACTATCTCGATCTCGAACCGCGCCTGGACCTGAAGGAAATCGAGCCGCGCCCGGAGCGCCTCGACCGTCAGCTTCTCGAGATCATGCTGTCGCACCACGCCTCGGGGCTTGAGGTGATCGCCGCGCCGAACCGCCCCGCCGAGATGCGCACGTTCGATCCGGACATGGTGACCCGCCTGCTCGATCTGGTGTCGTCGAACTTCGATTACGTTGTCATCGATATGCCGCGCACCTGGTTCTCCTGGACCGACAATGTGCTGCTCGGCAGCAACCGGCCGTTCATCGTCAGCGAAATGACGGTGCCGAGCATCCGCCAGGCCAAGGCGCTGGTCGCGGCGATCCGCGAGCGGCTGGGCGACGGACCGAAGCCCCAGGTCATCGTCAATCGCTTCGAGCAGCGGATGTTCGATTCCGGACTGAAGAAATCCGACATCGAGCAGGCGCTTGGCGGCGACTTCGCCGGCACCATTCCGAACAATTACCAGCTGGTTCGCGAAGCGATCGACCGCGGCGTGCCGCTCGACGAGGTGAAGTCGGGCAACAACATCACCGCGCAACTGCGGAAGCTGATGCTGCCGCAAAGCGCCAAGCCGGCTGCCACCGCGGGGATCATCAGCAAGCTCGGCTTCTCTTTGGCGAAAAGCGCATGAGCGGCCGCTTCACCGCGCGACGAAATGTGGCCGCCGAGGCGGTGGCCGAAATGCCTGCGCCATCGCTTGCGCCGGCGCCGATGTCGTGGATGGCGACCGAGCCGCAGACGAAGGACAAGCCGGCGGAGCCGACCAACCCGCTACACACCGACAAGCTGCTCGACGCCAAGGTGCGGCTGCACCGCCGGCTGATTGAGGAAGTCAATCTGTCGGCGCTGGAAAAGCTGCCCGAAGACGAGATGCGGGCGCACATCCAGCAGCTCGTCACGCAGTACATCGTGGTCGAGCGATTGGCGCTCAACACCCAGGAGCTCAACGAATTCGTCGCTGAAATCCTCGACGAGATGACGGGCCTGGGGCCGCTTGAGCCATTGCTCAAGGACCCGAGCATCAACGACATCCTGATCAACGGCCACGAATGCACATTCGTGGAGCGCCACGGCCTGCTTGAACCGGTGGTCTGCCGCCTCAAGGACGAGGCGCATCTTCTTCGCATCATCAACAAGATCGTCTCGGCGGTCGGCCGGCGCGTCGATGAATCACATCCATTGTGCGATGCGCGCCTGCTCGATGGCTCGCGCGTCAACGTCGCCGTGCGGCCGATCGGCGTCGACGGTCCGCTGGTGTCGATTCGAAAATTCTCCAAGAAGCTATTCAACCTGAACAAGCTGGTCGACATCGGCGCGATCACGCCGCAGATGGCTGAATTGCGTGCGGCCGCGGTGAAATGCCGGATCACCACGATCATCTCGGGCGGCACTGGCTCCGGAAAGACGACGATGCTCAATGCATTGTCTGCTTTTATCTCGGAGAAGGAGCGCCTCATCACCATCGAGGACGCGGCCGAATTGCAGCTTCAGCAGCCGCATGTCGCGCGGATGGAAACGCGGCCGCCGAACATCGAGGGCAAGGGCGAAATCCGCCAGCGCGAGCTGGTCAAGAACGCGCTGCGTATGCGCCCGGAGCGCATCATCCTCGGCGAGTGCCGCGGCGAAGAAGCCTTCGACATGCTCCAGGCGATGAACACCGGCCACGAGGGCTCGATGGCGACCATCCACGCCAACAACCCGCGCGAGGCGATCTCGCGCCTTGAACAACTTGTGGGCATGGCCGGTCTACCGATGACGATTCCCTCGATCCGTGGCCAGATCGCCGCCGCGGTCCGCATGATCGTCCAACTCCAGCGCATGTCCGACGGCAAGCGCCGCGTCACCTCCGTCGCGGAGATCACCGGCATGGAGGGCGACATCGTGCAGATGCAGGAGATCTTCAAGTATGTGCGCACCGGCACCGCCGATGACGGCACGGTCGAGGGTCACTTCGCCGCGACTGGCGTGCGGCCGCGCTTCCTCACCGAGTTGACCGCGCGCGGCATCAAGATCGCCGGCAGCACCTTCGATCCCAGTAAGCCTCTCTAGGCGGCCATGCCGTTCGAGCTCGACATCATCTACGTGATCTACTTGTTCGTGGCGCTTGCCGCGGGCCTGTTCGTTGAAGGCATCTATCTGCTGTTCTTCAACACGCGGTCGTATCGAAAGAACATCAACCGCCGTTTGAAGCTTCTCGACAACGAGCCCGACCGCGAGGGCGTGCTGGTTCAGTTGCGGCGCGAGCGCGGCCTGAGCACGACGGGCGAATATAGGCTGCCGCTGGTGGCGCTCAACCGGCTGATCCTGCAATCGGGTCTCAAGCTCGGCATCGGCAAGTTCGCGATCTATCTGGTCGTGCTGGCACTGTTTGCGTTCGGCTTGGTGATGACGACGCGCGGCGAACTGCTCGAAGCATTTGGAGCGGCGCTGTTCTGTTGCACGCTGCTGCCGCTGCTGGTGCTCAAGATCAAGCGCGGCCGGCGGCAGAAGCAATTCGGCGCGCAGTTCCCCGATGCGCTGGATATCATCGTGCGCAGCCTTCGCGCTGGTCATCCGGTGCCGGTCGCCATCGGCATGGTGGCGCGCGAAATGGCCGATCCGATCGGCAGTGAGTTCGGCATCGTCGCCGACGAGATCACCTACGGCGCCGACCTCGAGACCGGCATGCGCAACCTGTATTGCCGGATCGGCCAGGACGATCTGCCGCTGTTTGTGACGGCGGTGGCGATCCAGACCTCGACCGGCGGCAATCTCGGTGAAATCCTGGAAAACCTGTCCGCAGTGATCCGTCAGCGGTTCAAGATGCGCCGCAAGATCAGAGCGCTCGCCTCCGAAGGCCGGGCCTCGGCGATGATCCTGTCGTCGCTGCCGATCATCATGTTCATCGTGATCCAGATCATCACGCCGGACTTCTACGCCAGCGTCTGGAGCGAGAGTCTGACCAAGCTTTGCCTCGCCGGAGCTTGCGGCTGGATGCTGATCGGCAATTTCATCATGTTCCGCATGGTCAATTTCAGGATCTAGATATGCTGGACCTGCTGCTGAATGACGGCAACACGACCATGGTGGGGGTATTGGTGTTTCTCGCCAACGCCACGCTGACGTTCAGTGTAAGGCCGTGGTGCGCGTGCAGGGTTCGGTGAAGCGCCGCGCGGCCAACATCGGCCTGATCGGCGAAATCGATGGCGGTCCGGGCGGCAGCCGTTCGCTGCGGCATTCCAGCCTGCAGGCTGCGCAGCGCGTCATCGAATACACCAGCAAGCACTATGCGGTGGGCAACACCGAAGAGAGCAAGGTGCTGCGGCACCGGTTGATCCAGGCCGGCATCTACGATCCACGCGCCATCGCGTTCTTTTTCCTTGGCCGGACGGCGTGCGCGGTCGGACTTGCCGTGCTGGCGTTCCTGCTGCTGCCGATGGAGCAAGGCACGCCGCACCACTGGCTGTTCTCCGGCCTCGGCGGGATCATCGGCTATCTGGCGCCGAGCCTCTACGTCGACAACCGCATCAAGACGCGCAAGGCCGAGCACCTGGCGGGCTTTCCGGATTTCATGGATCTGCTGGTGGTGTGCGCCGACGCGGGCCTCAGCATGGAAGCGTCGCTCGACCGGGTGGGCCGCGAACTCAGCGATTCCTATCCGTCGCTGACGGCCAATCTGCACATGACCAATCTGGAAATCCGCGCTGGCCGCACCATGAGCGAGGCGCTGGAGCATCTCGGCAACCGGCTCGGCATCGAGGAGGCGCGGTCTTTCGCGACGTTGATCCAGCAGTCGGCGGAGCTGGGCTCCAGCATCACCGAAGCGCTGCGGGTCTATTCCGACGACATGCGCCACAAGCGGTTGTCGCGCGCCGAGGAGAAAGCCTACAGCCTGCCGGCCAAGCTGTCGGTGCCGATGATGCTGTGCATCTTCCCGGTGTTGTTCGTGGTGATTTTGCTGCCGGTGTTTGTCCGGCTGTATCTCGGGAATTATTGAGCGCGCGCCGCATCGGCGCGCGCGATCACATCGATGCCTGGAAGTTCTGCGCCGGGATCGGCGCCGGCGGCCGGGGCGGGGTCGCCGAGGCGAACCAGCCTGTCACCGAGCGGGCCGCCTGCTGCAGCTGTCGCGCGCCGGCGTTTGCAGTTGCGCCGGAATCTGCACGGTCGGGAGCGGAAGCGGCGCGCTGGCGACCTGGCGAGGCGCGGGCTCTTCGATGGGCTTGCGCGGTGGGGTGGGGACATTCGCGGTGAGCGTCTTCGGCTTGGCAGCGGCGCGGGCCGCGGCCTTGCCGGGCTGCTCGTCGGCTTCAGCCGGTGCGCGCGGCGTCATCGTGAACACAGCCTCGGTGCTGATGGCGGTCTGGACCGGAGCCGCGGCAGGCGTGGTGGTCGATGTTTTGGTGAGGTTGCTCAGCAGCAGCACGCCGACGACGGTGACGATGGCGGCCGGCACGAACTGGGTGATCAGCCGCGGCATCAGCGGGGCCACAAATGGATGTTTGTGAAGCACGTGCGTTCCCCCAAGAACAGGCAGCGACGAGCTATGACACCAAGGCTTCGAGGCCGAAGCAGGGCACAATGTGGGAGTTTTGCTGGCGGGCGGCAGTTCTTTTGAACGCTGTTCGTTAACACCTGCGGCATTGGCCGGGCCGATTATCCAATTGTATTTCAGAGGGTTGCAGCCGACCTCGCACACCAGCGAAATCTTAACCACCCCGCCGTAGCCTGGGATGTCTCGGGGTGTTGTGATGCGTACGAGCTTGGGTCGCGCGGCATGGGCCGCCGCTTGCCTGATTTGGCTGGCGGGATGCGAGACCACGTCCGTCAATCCGTTTGTGAAGGCCGGCGATTCACTCGCGCGGTCGGACCTGGCTGATCCCGGCAGCACTGGCTCGATCCTGGAGCCCGGCACAACGCCCGACACGCCGCCGCTCAAGCCGGAGCTTCTGGGCTCCGATCCGAACGACGATCTCAGCATCGCCAAGAAATACTTCCGCCAGGGTAGCTATGGTCTCGCCGAGCGGCATTTCCGCAAGGCCGCCGAGATGCATCCCCGCGACGCCGAAACCTGGGTGGGGCTCGCGGCTTCCTAAGACCGGCTCAAGCGCTTCGATCTTGCCGACCGCGCCTACGATCAGGCGATCAAGATCGTCGGATCGACTCCCGAAGTGATGAACAATCGTGGATTTTCCTATATCCTTCGCGGCGATTACCGCCGCGCACGCGAGACGCTGGTGGCCGCCCGGTCCAAAGACCCGAACAGCGCCTACATCGCCAACAATCTGCGGCTATTGGACGAGAGCGAGCGCAAGGCCAAAGCGGTCAACTAGACGCCGTGCCCGATCGCGGTTGCGTCATTTGCCCTCCCGCATAAGTATGTCCGGGGCGAAGCGCCGCCGCCTTTCGGAGATATCAGTGCTCAATGCCAGCAGGAATTTCGTTGCCGATCGCGCCAGCGGTGAGAAGCAGGCCCACGATGGCGAAATATCCGATGCGGCATTGCGAATTGGCGAAGACGCATGACGCCGGTTGCCATCATCACCGGCGCGTCGGCCGGCATCGGCGCCGAACTGGCGCGCGTCTTTGCCAGCCGCGGGCATGCCCTGGTGCTGGTGGCGCGGCGCGAAGCGCGGCTGAATGAACTGGCCGGCGAGATCGCCAAGGCCGGCCATCCGAAGCCATTGGTGCTGGCGCTCGACTTGGCGGCGCCCGGCGCCGCCGCGCGGATCGGCGAGGCTCTCGCGGCGAATGGGCTGGAGCCTCAGTTTATCGTCAACAACGCCGGCTTCGGGCTGATCGGCCGCGCCGCCGGTCTCGACCGCGACGAGCAGCTCAGCATGATCGACCTGAATGTGCGCACGCTCACCGATCTTTCGCTGTCGTTTATCGACAGCCTGGCCCGGAATCGCGGCGGCATTCTCAACGTGGCGTCGGTTGCGGGTTTCATGCCGGGGCCGGGTTCGGCGGTGTACTACGCCGGCAAAGCGTTCGTGCTTTCGCTGACCGAGGCCCTGCACGAGGAACTGGCGCCGCGTGGCGTCCGGGTCACCTGCCTGTGCCCGGGGCCGGTGGCGAGCGAGTTTCAGGCACGCGCCGGCATCATCGAAAAAACGCCGCCCTGGCCGATCGGGATTTCGGCCACGCATGTGGCCGAGGCCGGTTATCGCGGTCTGATGCGGGGGCAGCGGGTGGTGGTGCCCGGCCTCGCTATGAGGCTGCTGGCCATGCTGGCACCGCGATTCGTGCCGCGCGGGTTTCTGCTGGCGCGGCTGGAGGCGCGGCAGCTCAGGCAACGTTGATGATGGAGGAGATGGGTGCCGTGGCAGGATGGTCTTGCAATCGTGCATCAACGGTTTAGGAGTGGATTGGCACGCCGCTTGCTTCGGTTGGTGAAAAGAAATTCCGGAATTCGCCGTCCCATGAGATTGATTGCCCGATGCGCCCTCCGATCCTGATCGTTCTGCACGGAGAGCTTTCCACCCCCGGCCGGGTTGCGGTCCAGCTTCGCAACCGCGACATCCCTCTGGATGTACGGCGCCCCCGGTTCGGCGACCACCTGCCCAAGACGCTGGACGAACACAGCGGCGCGGTGATTTTCGGCGGGCCGCAGAGCGCCAACGACGACGACGAGATCGTCAAGCGGGAGATCGAGTGGATCGGCGTCGCGCTGAAGGAGCGCAAGCCGTACCTCGGCATCTGCCTCGGCGCGCAGATGCTGGCGAAGCATCTCGGCGCGCGGGTCTACAAGCATCCGGACGGTCATGCCGAGGTCGGCTATTACCCGGTCCGTCCGACCGCCGCAGGCCGTGCCGTCTGCAAGGACTGGCCGGACCACGTCTATCAATGGCACCGCGAGGGTTTCGACCTGCCGCATCAGGCGACCATGCTGGCCGAGGGCGATTCGTTTCCGGTGCAGGCGTTCAGCTATGGCGGAACGGCCTACGCTCTGCAGTTCCACATGGACGTTACCCACGCCACCATGTGCCGTTGGACCACGCGCGGCCACGAGCGCATGACGCTGCCCAACGCCAAGCCGCGCGAAATGCATTTCGAAGGCCGGTTGATGCACGATCCAGCCTGCCGGGCCTGGCTCTCGGAGTTCCTCGACCACTGGCTCAAGACGCCGGAGCCGGTCAAACCGGCGAAGGGCAAGACGGCAAAACTTGCCAAGCCGATGATCGCCGCACCCAAGCCCGCGCGCGCCAATGGCGGCGGCGGTCAGCGCCGGGCGATATCGAGCGTTTCGACCCGATAGAGCGACGCAAAAGCTTTTCGCCCGACCGCCACCACCAGCAGTGCGCCGACGCCGCCCACCATCACCGCCGGAATGGTGCCGAGCCACGACGCCATCAGTCCGGCGCGGAAATCGCCGAGCTGGTTAGACGCGATCACGAACAGAGAATTGACCGCACTCACCCGCCCCCGCATGTCGTCGGTGGTCTCGAGCTGCATCATGGTCATGCGGATGACCACGCTGATCATGTCGGCCGCGCCGAGGACAGCCAGCAGCGCCATCGACAGCAGGAAGGACTCCGACAGCGCGAAGATGACGATGGCGGTCCCATAGATGCCGACCGCGCTGAAGATGATCTTGCCGACGCGCCGGCGCGGCGGGTGGTGGGCCAGGATCAAGGCCGCGATCAGCGCGCCGATGCCGGGCGCGGCGCGCAAAAGTCCGAGCCCTCCGGCGCCGACGTGGAACACGTCGCGGGCGAACACCGGCAGCAGCGCATAAGTGCCGCCGAGAATGACGGCAAACAGATCGAGCGAGATCACCCCGAGAATGATCGGGCTGTGGCGGATGTAGCGGAACCCGGCAAACAGCACCGCCAGACTGAGCGGCTCGCGCGACGGTGGGTTGCGCACGACCTTCACCATTCCGATCAGAATACTGGATGTGAAATAGAGGGTGCAGCATAGGGCGTAGACCGCGACGGGGCTGACCGCATAGAGCAGCCCGCCTATGGCGGGCCCGCCGATCACCGCGATCTGCGTCGCCGAGGCCCCGGCCGCGGTGGCGCGCGACAGCAGCGACAGCGGCACGATGCCGGGCAGCAGCGTCGTCATGGTCGTCTGCTCGAACGCACGAGCCGAGCCGGTCACGAATACGATGGCCAGCAACGATTCGCGGGTCATCCAGCCGCCGGCGGCGCCGATGGCCAGCACGGCTGTGGCTGCGCCGGAGGTCATCTGGCAGATGCGGACGATCGTGCGCCTGTCGTAGCGGTCGGCGACATGGCCGGCCACCAGGACGAACAGCGCTGCCGGAATGAACTGGGTCAGACCGACCAATCCGAGATCGAGCGGATTGTGCGTGATGTCGTACATCTGCCAGCCGACCGCCACCGCCTGCATCTGCAGGGCGACGGTGCTGGAGATTCGCGACACCCAGTACAACGCGAACGGGCGATGGTCACGGAGGGACGTCAGTTGAACGCCGGTGTCGCTCATCGAATGGGCGCGGCCTTATTCAGCAGGCGCCGCGGGGCAATCGGATCAAAAGGGCGGAACATTTATTGCAAACTCGACTTGAAAACCGATGGAACCACGATTGTACGCCAATGTGGGTGAGGCGAAGGGTCGAACATGCTATCTTTCACCAGCGATTCAATCCGCGATCCCGCCGCGTCTGTCCACCCAGGCTGCCGTATGGACGGGCCTCCATGGATGGGTAACTGCCAGCTTCGAGTGGGCCGGCCGGGCGCGGGCACAACGGTCGAGAACAATTGATGCAGGATGCGCAAGGCGACGCTCGGGTCGGACAGCACCGCAGGTCGATATTTTCGGCGTCGTTGGAACAGACGCTGCGCGCCTCCGACGAGATTCTCGAACTGCTCCCGATCGCCACCTGCGTGTGCGATTCGGGAGGCTCTATCGTGCAATACAATCAGCGCGCCGTGGAGTTGTGGGGCCGCGCGCCCGATCCGGGTCAGACCCACGACCAGTTCACCGCACAGTGCAAATTCATCAGCGGTGAAGGCGAGGAACTGCCGCGCTCCAAGCTCGCGGAGGTGTTGCAGACCGGCCGTTCCATCCGAAACGAGGAGGTGACGGTCCGGCGCATCGACGGAAGCGAGATCGTCGTGCTGCTCAACATTGATCCGTTGATCGACGGCCAGGGCAGGATGGTGGGTGCGATCAACTGCTTCCAGGATGTCACCGAGCGCCGGCGCATGATGGATGCGCTCGACCGTAACCAGCACGAACTGCGCGAGCAGGAAGAGCGCTGGTCTGCCACCTACGAACATGCGGCGATCGGCATTGTCGAGCTGGACGCCGAAGGGCGTTTCATCCGCGTCAACGAGGCGATCTGCTCGATTGTCGGCGGCACTCGCGAAGAACTGCTGAACTGGCGGCTGCAAGGCCGGACGCATCCCGACGACCGCGACGTGGACGAAGATCTGTATCGCCGGCAGGTGGCCGGCGACATCGGCTTCTATTCGATCGAGAAGCGGTTTATCCGCCGGGACGGCCGCGTCATCTGGATGGGTATACGCTCATCGACCGTGCGCGACGCGACCGGTCATTTTCTTCACGGCGTTCGGGTGGTGCAAGACATCACCGAGCGCAAGGAGGCCGAGGACCGCCAGAAGCTCCTGATCGACGAGCTCAATCACCGCGTCAAGAACACGCTGGCGACGGTGCAATCGCTGGCGACGCAGACGGCGCGCTGCAGCAGTTCGCCGGAGCAATTCTGCAATGCATTCGAGGGCCGGCTGATCGCGCTCAGCCAGGCGCATGACCAGCTCACACGCCGGCACTGGAAAAGCGCCGATCTGCGCGACATCGTTGAGGGAGCCACCTCGCCGCACATCGCCCGTTCGCCGGAATCCCAGGACCGCATCGTCATCGACGGCGAACCGATCACGGTGACGCCGCGTGTCGCGCTGACACTGGCGCTCGGGCTGCACGAACTTACCACCAATGCGGCGAAGTATGGGGCGCTGTCGGAGGCGGCGGGCCGGATCGAGGTCAACTGGCGGATCGTGGATCAGCTGCCGGCGGCTCCCATCCTGCGGATCGAATGGCGCGAGCGCGGCGGTCCGCAAGTGGCGGTGCCGGCGCGGCAGGGCTTCGGCACGCGGTTCATCGAAGGCAGCGTGGCGAGCGAATTGCGGGGCAAGGCCCGGTTGGATTATGCCGCGGACGGTCTGATGTGCACGATGGACATCCCGCTCGATTCGGTCATGCCCGACGCGGACGGGTCACTGGCGCTCTGAGGCCCGGCGCGTGCGCGCTCAGGCGCTGCCGCCGCGATAGTAAACCACGACGACGTGCTCGGCTTCGGCGAAGAACAGCCAGCGTTCCATCAGCACACCGGCGATCATGCTGGCTGTGGCCAGCGCCGCGATGATGAGCTGCAGCGCATGCGGCGGGTTGATCAGCAGCAGCAGCGCCGCGGCAAGCGGCAGCAGAAACAGCAGCATCGCTGCCGTGCTGCGCAGCTTCTCCGCGTGCCGACGCGCCACCTGGTAGCCGATCTCGCGCATCACGAAGTTCGGCTGGGTGTGCGGCGGATCGAGCGGCCGTACCGTGCCGAGATGGCCGAGCCCGGTGGCGGCCTCGGCGGTGTAGGTCTTCTTCGCCGTATCGATGGCGGTCCAATAAAGGCGCTTGAGGATCGCGCCGAGCAGCATGGCGGCCCCGCCGCCCGCGGCGATCCAGTGCGCGTCATGTCCGAAGCTCAGCAGCAGGCCGGTCATCAGCACCCCGCCGGTCGCCAGTCCAAGCACCACGTAAAGCGGCGCGACCAGCGGCTGGTGCCAGGCTCGGATCGTCGGCAATGAGGCATAGATCATGCCGGTGCACCAGAGCGTGATCAGGGCGCATGGCGCCGACAGCGCCGCGCCGAGGACGATCTGTCCCGGAGCAAACTCGCCGAACACGAGGCCGAGCCCGAGCAGCCCCGCCGGAATGTAGGTGACGACCGCGGCCACGCCCTCGCGGGAGAGCCACGACGTCCGCCATTGCGAGAATGCGCGCCAGGCGCGCTCCGGCCGGCCGAGATGCAGGGTCGAGGTGAGCAGCCCGGTGGTGATCATCGCCAGCGCCACGCCCATGCCGACAAAGCCGAACGCGGCGTCGCGCGGCGCGAAACCAAACGCCACGCCGGCGGCAATCCAGACAAGCAGTCCGTAGCCTGCGCCGGACGCCGTGGTGAAGACGATGACTGAATAGGCGGGATGCATCCGTCAGCGCGCCAGAGTATTGTCGGCCCAGACGAAGAAGCGATCGGCAAGGGAGCCTGAGTTGACGGTGGGTTGCTCGGCGGCGTGCGCGGGGGCTTCGCTGGTCTGGTCGCGCCGCGGCCGGGGCGGCAGATACTTGTTCACGGGCTTGTATCCCATCTCGGGCAGCAGGTCGAAACCTTCGCGCTCCTGCACGAGCTGCGATACCGCGCTCGACGGATCGCCGAGATCGCCGAAGTGCCGCGCGCCGGTCGGGCAGGCGCGCACGCAAGCGGGCACGCGATCCTCTAGCGCGAAGCTCTCGTTGTAGATGCGGTCGACACACAGCGTGCATTTCTTCATCACGCCATCTGCGTAGTCGTACTCCCGCGCGCCGTAGGGGCAGGCCCACGAGCAGAGTTTGCAGCCGATGCAGGTGTCCGGATTGACCAGCACGATGCCGTCGGATGCCCGCTTGTAGGACGCGCCGGTCGGGCAGACGGTGACGCAGGCCGGGGTCTCGCAATGCAGGCACGATCGCGGGAAATGCACGGTGCGGCTTTTCGGTCCGTCGCCCACGTCGTAGGAGTGCACGCGGTTGAGCCATGCGCCATGCGGATCGCCGCCGTGCGCGTCCTGGTCGGTCAGCGGCGCCGAATAGCCGCCGGCATTCCATTCCTTGCAACTCGTCGCGCACGCCTGACAGCCGACGCAGGTGTCGAGGTCGATCACCAGCCCGAGCTTCTTGCCGGTGGTTTCGGGCAGCGAAGTCATGGAACGGCCTCGGATTTTATTTCGGCGAGTGGCGGCGCATGCAGCGGTACAAACTGCGGAAAACTTTCATTCGCCTCGTCCGGCTTGGCCTTCTCGATACTGACCCGCAGGTCGTACCACGCCGCCTGCCCGGTGATCGGATCGCTGTTGGAGAAGCGATAGCCGCCTTCGCGCTCGGGCAACAGTTCCGTGATCAGATGATTCAGCAGAAAGCCGCGCGTCGACTCCGGCGCGTCGTTGGCGAGCGCCGCCGCGCCGGTGCGCCGCCCGATGGCGTTCCATGTCCACACCGTGTCCGGATTGACGCCCTCCATCAACCGGGCGCGGCCTTTCACCCGGCCGATGGCGCTCTTGATCCACACCCAGTCGTCGTCGGCGATACCGAGAGTCTTCGCGCGCGCGCGGTTGATGTAGAGCCGGTTCTCCGCGGTGATCTGGCGCAGCCAGCCGTTGTGCGTGCCCCACGAGTGGTACATGTGCATCGGGCGCTGCGTGATCGCCGAAAATCGATGTTCGTCGGCGCCGCCATCGAACGGCGGATACCAGAACGGAATCGGATCGAAATATTTCTCGATGCGCGGGCGATGACTCGCCGGCGGCTGGATCGCGCCGTGGCCGCGGGCCGACAGGCGAAACTTCTGCAGCGGTTCGAGATAGAGCTGGAACGTCACCGGCGTGGCGGCGCCGATGAAGCCCACGTCCTTGGACCATTCCAGATAGGATTTGTTGGCGTGCTTGTAGTAGCGCTGGTCCGGCGCGAGCCGGTGCTCGTGAAAACAGCCTCCGGCGATGTACGCCTCGAGTTGCTTGGCGTTCGGCGCGCCGCGGCCGTAGCTCGCGCCGTCGGCACCGCGAAAGCCGGCGAGCGAGCCGATGCCGGGACTGCGCTCGTGGTTGACGATGTAATCGGCGTAACCGCCGGGGTAGCGCGGCGCGCCGGTGTCGGTGACGAAACCGGGCAGGCCCAGCCGTGCGCCGAGATCGATCAGCACGCTCTGGAACGGACGTACGTCGCGATCCGGCGTTACCACAGGCTGGCGGATCGCGTCGGCCGGGCCGTCGGCGCCGGAGATCGGCCGGTCGAGGAATGAGATGCAGTCCCAGCGTTCGAGATAGGTGGTGTCCGGCAGAATAAGGTCGGCGTAGGCGATCATCTCCGATGAATAGGCATCCGAATAGATGATCTTCGGGATCACATATTCGCCGGTGGTCTCGTCCTTCGCGGTCAGGTGCTTCAGCACCGCCGGAATGTTCATGGACGAATTCCAGCTCATGTTGGCCATGTACATGAACAGCACGTCGACCGGATAAGGATCGGCGGTCGCGGCGTTGGTGATGACCATGTGCATCAGGCCGTGCGCGGCAATCGGCGCATCCCACGAATAGGCTTTGTCGATGCGCTGCGCGGCGCCGTCCGGTTCGACCAGCAGATCCTCCGGCACCTGCGGGAAGCCGAGCGGCGCGCCCTTCAGCGGCTGGCAGGGCCCGGTCGCGCGGGCCGGCCGGTTCGGCGGCGGCGTCGGCCTGGGAAACGGCGCCTTGTAGCGAAAGCCGCCGGGGCAATCGATCGAGCCGAGCACGATTTGCAGCAGATGCAGCATGCGGCAGGTCTGGAAGCCGTTGGCGTGGGCCGAGATGCCGCGCATGGCGTGCATCGAAACCGGACGTCCGACGGTTTTCTCGTGGCGGCGTCCGGCGGTGTCGGTCCAGGGAATGTCGAGCGTGATCGTCTGCTCGAACGCGGCGTGTGCCAGTTCGCGGGCGATGCGCCGGATTGTCTCGGCGGGAATGGCTGTGGTCACTGCCACGGTTTCGGGATCGTATTGATCGGACAGGAACCGCTCGGCGATCGCCACGAAGCCCGGCTTGGCATTGCGTCCATCGGATAACTGGAATGAGCCGGTCAGCGCCGGCGCGATGTCGATGCGCGACGCGTCGGCGGGCGTGCCGGTGTTCTTGTCGAATGCGAGCGGCTTGCCGGCCTCGTCACGCGCGAACAGGCCGTCGTCCGCCGCGCCGGGCGCGTCGATCACCAGCCAATGGGCGTTGGTGAAGCGCACCAGATATTCGAGATCGATCTTCTGGGTGCGCATCAGTTCGTGGATCAGCGCGCCGACGAACAAACCATCGGTGCCGGGCCGGATGCCGATCCATTCGTCCGCGATGGCGCCGTAGCCGGTGCGGATCGGGTTGACCGCGACGACCTTGACGCCCTTCGCCTTCAGCTTGCCCAACTCGATCTTGAGCGGGTTGGAGGCGTGGTCCTCGGCGACGCCGAACAGCATGAAGTATTTGGTGTGCTCCCAGTCCGGCTCGCCGAACTCCCAGAACGAGCCGCCGAACGTGTAGAGCCCCGCCGCCGCCATGTTGACCGAGCAGAAGCCGCCATGAGCGGCAAAGTTGGGCGTGCCGTACTGTTGGGCGAACCAGCCGGTGAGCGCCTGACTTTGATCGCGGCCGGTGAAAAACGCGAGTTTGGTGGGGTCGCGCTCGCGGACGCCTTTGAGCCACCCGGTCGCCGTCTCCAGCGCCTCGTCCCAGGAGATTTCCGCATACTCGCCGCTGCCGCGTGGGCCGATCCGCTTCAGCGGCGCGCGCAGCCGCGATGGCGACATGTGCGTCATGATGCCGGCAGCGCCCTTGCCGCAGATGACGCCGCGATTGACCGGATGGTCGCGGTTGCCGTCGATGTAGCGAACGCTGCCGTCCTTCAGATGCACCCGGATGCCGCAACGGCAGGCGCACATGTAGCAGGTGGTGGTCTTGATCTCGTCAGCGGAGGGTTCGGACAGCGCGATGTCCGGCTCTTGATTCAACATTGCGCTGTTCTCCGCGCCCAGGAGGGTTCTGCCTTAGCGGCAGGGCCGCCGTGGAATGTTTTTCTCCGATTCACAGTGCCACTGGGATTTGCTTCACACAACGGCCTCGGGCTGAGCGGCGGGAACACCGCAAGAATTAACTGATTAACCCGCAAATCCACACACCGGCCCCGGTCCGGGGTATCGATGAGCCTTGGGAGCCCGATTGCAGGAAGCGTTATGCCGAAATCCATCGTATTGAGCGCCGCTTTGCTCTTGAGCCTTGGAGTGGCCGCCGCGCAGGCGCAGACCCAAGGGCAGTCTCAAGGACAGTATCAGGCGCAATCGCAGCCGCAGTACAATGGCATCGAACCTGCCGCGAAGCTTTCGCGCTACAGCGACCAGCGGCGCCCGGTCAATGCCGAGCAACTCCCGGTCAATATCGACAAGGTGCCTCCGCCGGTTGGCAACCCGCCATACCGCGCGCCGGTCAGCGATGCCCCTTACCGCAGCGCGGATGCCCCGGGTGACTGCGCGAACTGCCCGCCACCGCGTCAGTACGACAGCACCGAAGTGGTCAAGAATTCCCGCGATGTCGACAATTCGCGCGTCATCAACACCCAGTCCGAGGTCATCGTTCCCCCGAAAGTCCGGGAGATCAACAAGCTCGTTATCCAGGAAAACGAGACCCGAAACATAGGCACGATCGAACACAACCACCAGATCATCGAAAAAGAGATCCGCTACGTCAGGCGTGCGCCGGTCCGTCATGCGCCCGCCCATCGCCCGGCGAAGCGCGTCGAGATGGTGCTGGTCGCGGTGCCCCAGCGCGGATGCGGCTGCGGTGGCCAGAGCTACACCTACACCTATGTGCCGGCCCAGCAGCCGGTCTACGCGCCGGTCCAGCAGTACGCCGTGGTGCCGCAACAGTACGCGGTTCATCAGCAGTACGCCGTGGTGCCGGTCGCTCAGCCCCGCGCCTACGGCTACCAGCCGGCGCAGAGCGCCTATTACGCCTATCGCTAATCGGCTTGGTTTGGTTGGTGGAGCCAGGCGGGATCGAACCGCCGACCTCCTCATTGCGAACGAGGCGCTCTCCCAGCTGAGCTATGGCCCCAACCTCGGGCGCTCGGTCGAATTCGCGCACCCGGAATGGGCGCCATTTACGGCTCAGGGTTGGGAGAGTCAAGAATAGGCCAGTGCATGTTAGCGCACAATGAGAATGTCCCCTTTGTGCAAAGTGAGAATGTCCCCTTTTCGAGTTTGATTCGACGGGGCATTGATGGACAGGGGATTACTGACGATGAGCGCGTCGGAGCGCGAACGGGCGGGCGTCGTGCGTT
>JAPLPD010000077.1 GCA_026400395.1 Alphaproteobacteria bacterium
CGACCCGCGGATGAGAGATTGTTGACCGACGTTTAAGTCCCGCCTCCTGCACCGCATATCCGTCGTACAAATGCCTCTGCCGTCGATCGGAATCGGCGGGCCAATTCGTATGCCAAAGACCCTTGTCAGCAATCATGAGAGCGGATAGCTCTGTAGATATCGGGCTTTATGACGACATTTCCCGCAGGGCCCTGTCCCGCAGGGCTGTGACGTCGCGCTCGCCGCTCGAGGCAAGCGTTATGATGATCGTCGCAAGTCGGCTGCTTTTGGGGTCACCTTCCTTCAAATCTATCATCAGCATGACGTCGTCAAAAGCCCGCCGCATGTTTGCCAGTGTTTGCTGGTCGAATTCCTGGGCGTTCCGGAAAGGCATCGAGGGGTCTCCTGAGCACACCGTTTTAGTCGGATGGGAAATCCCAATCCAAGAGTTTTTCATATGCCAGGAGCCTGACACAGCCGGCAACGTGACGGTATGACCCTCAGAAGCTGCTAGTCCGGCGCCGAGCAGTTACTTGCTCACCCGGTCGGGATCGCGAACAGCGAGTACGATCAGTGAGCAATTCAGCATTTTATAGGCGTCATGCCTTACTTTGCAGATTGCAGAGCACCTCAGCGATCAGGTCGAGGCAAAAACGGCTGCGTGACGTGGCCCAGAGTTCCCTGCGTTACGCCGAAAGTCTTGAACAACTCGAAAAACGTCAAGAGCTTGATGGGGGTGCTGGCTGATAGACAACGGCTGGCGGTGCGGCGCGCCCGGCAGCGAGGTTGTCGGTCCAGTCTCGTGGAGCCAGGCTGCAAGTCATGTCCTTCGGCCAGGAAGTTTGGATGCTTGCCAAATCCGCTCAAGCCACGCATGTGCGCGGCAATCTACGATAGGGGCACCGGTCAGAACTTGAAGCCGAATGGTCCAAACGAGCGGGGCGGTTCGGTCGGCGCGTACGCGGGTTCAGCCGGTATATAAGCAGCCACCCGCTGGTCATTGGGCTGGGCGGCGACCACGGCGCGCTTCTGAATGCTCTTGGCAATCCGGGCGCGCTCCGCATTCGATGGCACCATATAGGCGGCCAGCGGTGGGTGTTGGACCTCCGCGCGCTTGATCTCGACGGGGGTCCACTTGCGAGGGCCAAGGACCCCCGGGCCGTGTTTCACGTCACCGAACGTGCCTGCCTGGGAGGGAGCGTTGCCGATCATCGTCGAGAATGCGGCATACCCGCCACCAATGACGCCACAGGCAACCGCGATATAAACGCCGACTCCGAGCATTGATTTGCGCATTTCGCTCCCCTTTTGACGTCGGGGCAACGTGGGATCTCGCAGTAATGTTCCAGCACGCAAAAATAATCGCGGCCATGCGAATAACCGATTGTTGAGGAATGGTAAGAAATACGACTGATAATACTGAACTTCGGTCATATTTTACTTTATTTCAGGCTCATCAGGAAAACGAGTGGGTGAATCTGATGGGGAATGCGGCCTGAAGGCCTATGGATACTGGGTTTTCGGGGTTTCGTAAGGCGGTTGAATTGGGCATCATTTCCCGATGGCCAACTCATCGAAGCGACAGCG
>JAPLPD010000134.1 GCA_026400395.1 Alphaproteobacteria bacterium
TAGGTCAGCGCCGCTCCCATGCGGCGCGGGGCGGGGAGGTCAGCCAGCGCGCAGACCGGCCAATCCGACGCAATCCATTCGCCTGATGCGTGCGCCAACGTGGTGGTGAGCTTGATGGTGCGGCTCTCGGGATCGACGGCAGTCGATTGAATGGTTGCGATCTCGTGCCGGCCCAATGTTTTTCGAACAATGTCCAGCCCGCCGGCCAGCGACGCATAGCGAAAGGTCCGCGGTTGCTGCCCGCGGTCGGCGGGCAGCGTCCCTGTCAGCGTCTTTTCGGGATTGGTCAGTTCGATCTGGGCCTTGGCCAGCGCGGTGGCGAGCGCTGCCACCGATTCGCTACACCGCGGCATTCGCCACCTCCAGAAGGTCGATGGACACAGCGCCGGCTTTCGAACGCTTCGCCCGAATGCCGTGTCCGATGGCCTCCTTCGCATCCTCCGGCATCAGGCACTTCAGCTCCGACTTCGAGCGCTCGTGCTCCAAAAATGCCGCTCGCGTGGTCCGAAACAAGCCGGCGTACTCGGCCCAGGCGTTCGACGAACTCATATCGACCACACGAACCGCTTCGACCCGCACCCGCGGCGGTTCGGCATGGAACAGGGCAGGCGGCTCTCCACTGCTGACCGCGCGCCAGAACGCCCGCTCCGCGTAGATCAGAGCGGTCTGGTAGACCGGGTCGGCAGCAATCGCCATTTCGACCCATTTGCCGCCGCCGGTGATGATCGAGAGCACCGAACGTTTGGTGCCCGCCACCATCATGTTGTGCTGCATCTGCGCCATGTGCTTTTGCGCATCTGCGCCATGTGCTTTTGCGCCGCGGCTTCTTCGGTGAACGACCACGGCAGCATGAATTTCGACTCAAACACCGCCCCGGTTTGCTCAACGACGCCGTCCAGGGTCGCCGCCATCCACACGATGGATGCGTGGAATTTGCGGGTCTGGCATTGGCCAACGCGGTGGCCGGACATCCGCTCAAACCAGAACCGGTTCAGCCCCTCGGTCACGAGCCCCAACTGGACGACGAGATTGCCGGACAGGTCCGGTGGGTCCGCTTCGCCGCGCTTTTGCTGCCACAGCCGGATCAGCGCGTTTTCGTCGCCGCCACGATGGGCAGAGCGCCAACCACGCCAGCAACACCGTCACGGCGACCGTCACCGTGGCAAACGTCAACGACGCGCCGGTGGCAGCGGGCAGCGCGACGCTGGCTGCGATCGACGAGGACACGGCGAACCCGGCCGGCACGACGGTCGCTGCTCTGTTCGGTGGCAATTTCTCGGATATCGACGGCGACACGCTCGCGGGCGTCGCCATCAGCAGCTACACCACCAATTCGTCCCGAGGCGATTACCAGGTGTCGTCCGACGGCTCGAACTGGTTCGGCCTGAGCGACGCGACCGAAGCTTTGGCGCTGACGCTGCGGTCCACCGACTTCATCCGGTTCGTGCCGGCTGCCAACTACAACGGCCCGGTGACGGCGCTGAGCGCCCACCTCATCGACAGCGGGCAGACGGTTGCCTTCCGCGCAACGGTCGACCTGACCGGCGCGACTGGTGGCGCAACGCATGTCTCGTCCGGCCTGGTGGCGCTGGGCGGCGCCATCAATGCCGTCAACGACGCGCCGGTGCTCAACGCCAACGGCGGCTCGCTGGCCTACACCGAGAACCAGGCGGCGACGGCGATCGACACGGCGCTCACGGTGTCAGACATTGACAGCGCCAACCTGACCGGCGCGACCGTCGCCATC
>JAPLPD010000309.1 GCA_026400395.1 Alphaproteobacteria bacterium
GGCAATCAGCACCTGAGCCAACATTCGGCGGGCGCCTTCACGGGCAAGTTCAGTCAGGGGATCATCGATAATGTCAGGCTGACGGAAGGCGATGACAGTGGTATCTCTCGACATGGCGTATCGCTCCTTTCGGGGAGGTTGTGGCAGGCTTCGACACCCGCCTCGATACGCCGCCTTCAATCAAACGTCGTCACCCAGATTCCGGCTTAGCTCGCGCGGCGGCGTGGCCGGTGGTGGCGCGGGCGCAGCTGCGGACGATTCCGACTATTGGGATGCTTGGTGCGAATAGCCTGTCGACGCAGGCAGCATGGAACGAGGCTTTTATACAGCGCCTGCGCGAACTGGGTTGGATCGAGGGCAGCACAGTTGCCATCGAGGTTCGCTGGGCGGAGGGGCGCAGCCAGCGCTACGCCGAGATCGCCGCGGAGTTCGTCCGGCTCAAGGTCGATGTCATCGTCACGTCGGGAAGCGAGGCCGTCGTGGTGTCCAGACAGGCGACATCGGATATCCCGATCGTGTTCGCGGCAGCGGGAGACCCGATTGGAAACGGCCTTATTGCAAGCTTGGCACGACCGGGCGGCAACAGCACAGGCTTGTCTATCCAGTCCGCCGATGTTGCCGGTAAGCGAGTCGAACTCTTACGCGAGGTTGTCCCTGACCTCCGACAATTGGCAATCATGGCCAACGTCAACAGTCCCATCGCCGCGGAGATAAACCAAGTTCAGGCGGCCGCCCAAACACGCGGCCTCGAACTTAGCATTCTTGAAATCCGGCGACCCGAGGATATCGCCCCCGCCTTCCAGGCGCTCAAGGCCGCTGTCGGCGCACTTTATGTTCAGGCTGACCCGCTGACGTCAAGCAACGCAGCCCAAATTGTCACTTTGGCGCGAGCCGCGCGCCTGCCGACGATGCACGGTAATCAGGGAAGCGTGGAAGCGGGAGGCCTGATGTCTTATGCGCCCCACTTTCCCGATCTGTGGCGGCGCGCCGCCGATTATGTCGACAAAATTCTGCGCGGGGCGAGGCCTGGTGAAATCCCTGTCGAACAGCCGACCAAATTCAAGCTTGTGTTCAACCTCAAAACCGCAAAGGCAATAGGCCTAACCGTGCCGCCCAGGTTGCTATTCACAGCCGATGAGGTGATCGAATAGAGCAGCTGTTTGCTGCGGTGCATGAGCCGCCTTCTGAGACTTGGCCGACATGTCGGCTGCACCCGCGGGATAAGGCAGCGCATCAGTTTGCGGCCTCGTTCAAGAGGCCACCCTGGCCGAGTATCTTGTTTACGAATTTTTAAAAGGAGTAGGAGCGATGGGCGCATACGTAATTTTGATGTCGATATAAGCGACCCGGCGCGCTATCAGGAATTCATGAATGGCGTGAAGCCCGCTTTGGAAAAAGCCGGTGCAAAATATCTGGATCGCGGTGGAGCGCATAAAGTCTACGAAGGAGATTGGGAACCCAGAAGGATCGTGCTTCTGGAATTTCCTTCCGTAAAGGCTTGGGAAGATTTCTACAACGGCGCGAGCTATCAAGGTCTCAAACACATCCGAGATGCTTGCAGTTCGGCGCGGTTGGTGAGCGTCGCGGGTCTGTAACTAATCCAACTATTTCCAACGCTGATGTCGGCTCATGGCAGATTTTGTTGCAGAAGTGATTTGAAGGTTTTGGCGAACAGTGATTCCGTCGTCCTGAGACGATCTGCTGCGGAGGCGGACGATGATGGGGCGGCTGAAGCGCGAACAGGAGCAACTGTTCTATTCGTTCTGCC
>JAPLPD010000218.1 GCA_026400395.1 Alphaproteobacteria bacterium
GCTTGCGGTCGAACAGCCGCTCCGCCTCCGGCAGGAACGTCATGGATGACAGCGTCATCAGCAATGTGTGGCCGTCAGGCTCCGCCCGCGCCGCGGCGGCATTGCCGAGCAGGCCGCCGGCGCCGCCGCGATTGTCGATGACGACGGACTTGCCGAGAATCTTTTCCATGGCCAGCGCCACCGGCCGCGCCGCCAGATCGGCCTGCCCGCCCGGCGGAAACGGCACGATGATGGTGATGTTGCGCGTCGGCCAGGCTTGCGCACTGGCGCCCGACGCGATCGCGCCCGCCATTGGCGTGGCGAGCGCGCCCTTCACGAACTGACGGCGATCCATCGGCATCCTCCCTGTCGTTTTTAACCGGCCGGATGGTTGATCCATCCGGCTTTTGATTATTCGGCCGCCGCACGTCCCGCGCCGGCTATCGCTTCCGCCACCGGGTTGCGCAGGATGCCGATGCCCTCGACCTCGCATTCGACCACGTCACCCGGCAGGCAATAGCGCGTCGCCGGCACAAGGCCCGGCTGGTGCATGCCCTTGCCGCCGAGTTCCTTGTCGACCGACCAGGCGGTGCCCGACGGCGTGCCGGTGATGATGACCATGCCGGGCTTCAGCGTGAAGTTGCGCGAGAAGAAATGGATCAGCTCGGCACAGGTCCAGATCATGTTCGCCGTGCTGCTCGATTGCCGCAGTTCGCCATTGATGCGCGACATCACCTTGAGCTTTTGCGGATCGGCGATCTCGTCGGCGGTGACGATGCAGGGACCGAGCGGCGCGCCGGAATCGAACGCCTTGCCGGAGCCGAGTTCATACCAGGTCATGCCTTCCGGGGTGCGGCGGACCTGCCGATCGCGCGCGGTGACATCGTTGACGATGGTGTAGCCGAACACATGCTCCATCGCCCGCTCGACCGGAATGAAGAGCCCGGACTTGCCGATAACGATGGCGAGCTCGACCTCGCAGTCGATCTTTTTGGAGAAGCGCTCGTCGAAGGCGATCGGCTCGTTCGGACCGACCACGCAATCGGCGGTCTTGACGAAGAACTCGGGTTCCTTGCCGCTGATCGGCGTATTCGCCTTCTCGGCGTTGTGGTCCTTGTAGTTGCTGCCGCTGCACAGGATGGTAGCCGGACGATGCGGCGCGGCGAGCGTTACGTCCTTGAGGGCGATGGAGGACTGCTTCGGCGGATTGGCCAGTATCGCGCGGGCCGCGCTGATCCCCACCACGCCGGACTTGATGAAGGCGAGCGCGCTGGCAAAAATCGCCCGGTCGCCCGACGCCAGCAGCGGATCGATCACCGCGTCGCCCGCGAGCAGGCCCAGGCGCTCTTCGCCGCCACGCACAAACGTCACAAGCTTCATCGTTCCTCCCGGCGGTTTCTTGATATTCCGACACTCTGCCCGCTTGGCGGCGGGCAGGCAACCAACGACGCGACGGCCCAGAGCTGGCCGAACGGCCCGGTGAAAATGTTTGTCGGCTTCACCGCCGGCGGCTCGACCGACATCGTCGCCCGCGATCTCGCCCACGAACTCGAAAAGGTGTGGGGCCAGCCGGTCATCATCGAAAACCGCGCCGGCGCCAACGGCGCCATCGCCGCGGGCCAACTGGCGAAGCTTCCACCGGACGGCCAGACGCTGATGATGATCGTGTCCGGCCACGTCACCAACGGCCACCTCAACGAAAAGCAGCCATTCGATGCGTTGAAGGACTTCACGCCGATCAGCGAGGTCGCGTCCTCGCCGCTTCTCGTCTTCGCGCACCCAAGCTTTCCCGGCAACGACATCAAGTCGATGCTGGCGCTGGCGAAGGACAAGCCGAGCACCCTCGCCTATTCCAGCCCCGGAACTGGCTCAATTCAGCATCTTTCGATGGAACTGCTGGCCTATCTCGCCGGCGTGAAACTCGTCCATGTGCCGTACCGCAGCGGCGCGCTGGCGCTCAACGATACGCTGGCCGGTCACGTGCCGCTCTCGGTGCTGAGTGTGCTGCAAGCGCTGCCGCATCTGCAGGCCAAGACCATCAAGCCGCTGGCGGTGACGTCGGCGAAGGCAACCGACATTCTGCCCGGCGTGCCGGCGCTGGCGGAAGCAGGGCTGAAGGACTACGAAGCCGAGCTTTGGTACGTGGTGATCGCGCCGGCCGGCCTGCCGCCTGCGCTCGCGGCCAAGATCAATGCCGACGTCGTCAAGATCGTGAAATCGCCGGAGATGCAGAAAAAGCTCGCCGACCAGGGCGCACGCCCGGTCGGCAGCACCCAGGCCGAAGCCGCCGCTTTCATGAAAGCGGAGAGCGCAAAGTGGGGCAAGGTCATCAAGGAAGCGAACATCAAAGGCGAGTAGACGCCCGCGTTATTTCCTGAACGACTTGCGCACCGCCGTCATCCGGTCGGACAAATCGTCCTGGGCTTGCTCGACGACTTGTCCGCAGAACAGTTCCGGAACTTCGTAATAGCTGCCGGTGCGATTGTCGAACAGCAGACGGCGGCAGTTGTTGGTGCTGGTCGCCGCGTACAACACATGGCCGACGCCGGTATCGGCAAAGCGAACCACCGGATCGTTGGGGCCAAGGCTCTCCGCGCCGGTCACAGCCGCCGCCTTCTTTCCTGCCGGCTCGGCTGTGCCCGAGGACTCGCCGCTACCCCAGCCGGCCACCTGGCGAAACAGGGCCTTCGGATCCTTGACCGAATAAGCGCCGGCAACGATCAAGACGCCGAACATCAAGCAGATCGCCAATACGAATTTGACGTGAGCCCGGTTCGAGCCACGCAGCAGCGAAGAGCGCAGTGAAGCGAGCGGCCGTTTGGATTTCATCCCGCGAGGGCCCTGTTCCGTATCAGGATGGACCCGCCCGGATTATGGCTCCGATAAAGAAATCCAGACGATTTGAGTCAACTCGGTCCGGCCCCCATCAAAGCTTGGTTATCGAGCCTCGCCCTAGTGAATTTCCGGCTCGGGCATCACCGCCTTGCCCTGCAGGAAGTCGAAGTCGCAACCCTGGTCGGCCTGGCCGATGTGCTCGGAGAACATGGCGCCGTAGCCGCGCGTATACTTCGGCTGTGCCGGCGTCCAGGCGGCCTTGCGGCGCGCCAATTCGGCATCGCTGACGTGCAGATGGATCGAGCGCTTATCGACGTCGATCTCGATCTCGTCTCCGGTCTGGACGAAGTTGAGCGGGCCGCCGACGAAGCTCTCTGGCGCGACGTGCAGGATGCAGGCGCCGTAACTCGTGCCGCTCATGCGCCCGTCGGAAATACGGATCATGTCGCGCACCCCCTGCCCCAAGAGCCGCTTTGGGATCGGCAGCATGCCCCACTCCGGCATGCCGGGACCACCCTTCGGCCCGGCGTTCTTCAGCACAAGAATGTGGTCGGGCGTGACGTCGAGATCGTCGCGCTCGATCTCGTGCATCATGTGCTCGTAATTCTCAAAGGCGATCGCCTTGCCGCGATGCTTGAGAAAGCGCGGATCGGCGGCGGCCGGCTTGATGACGCAGCCGTTCGGCGCAAGGTTGCCCTTGAGCACCGCGGTCGCGCCCTCGGCGTAGATCGGATCGTTGAGCGAGTGGATCACATCGGGGATGTGGACCTTGGCGCCCTCGATGTTCTCGCCGACGGTCTGGCCGGTAACCGTCATGCAGGACAGATCGAGTTTTTCGTGCAGATTGTTCATCATCGCGCGCAAGCCGCCCGCGTAGAAGAAATCCTCCATGAGATATTTGCCGGACGGGCGCACGTTGGCGAGCACCGGAATCTGCCGGGAAAGCTGATCGAACTTCTCCATATCAACGGGGATGCCGGCGCGACGCGCCATCGCCACCACGTGAATGATGGCGTTGGTCGAACCGCCCATCGCCATATGAACCTTGATGGCGTTGTCGAAGGCGGCCGGCGTCAGAATCTTGTCCGGGGTGAGATCCTCCCAGACCATCTCGACGATGCGGCGGCCTGCCACACCGCACATCCGCGGATGATTGGAGTCCGCCGCCGGGATCGACGACGAGCCCGGCAGCGCCATCCCAAGCGCCTCGGTGGTCGCCATCATGGTCGCCGCCGTTCCCATCACCATGCAGGTGCCGAACGAACGGGCGATGCCGCCTTCGATCTCGTCCCACTCGTCGTCGGTGATGTTGCCGGCGCGCTTTTCGGTCCAGTATTTCCAGACGTCGGAACCCGAACCCAGGTACTGGCCGTTCCAGTTGCCGCGCAGCATCGGACCGGCGGGAATGTAGATCGCCGGCAGGCCCATGCTCACCGCGCCCATGATGAGACCCGGCGTGGTCTTATCGCAGCCGCCCATCAGCACCGCGCCGTCGAGCGGATGACTGCGCAGAAGTTCCTCCGTCTCCATCGCCAGCATGTTGCGATACATCATGGTCGATGGCTTGACGAAGGTTTCCGACAGCGACATCGCCGGCAGTTCGATCGGGAAGCCGCCGGCCTGCAGCACGCCACGTTTGACGTTCTCGGCCCGCACGCGCAGATGCGCGTGACACGGATTGATCTCGCTCCACGTATTGATGATGCCGATCACCGGCTTGCCCTGCCAATCGTCGGCGTCGTAGCCAATCTGGCGCAACCGCGAGCGGTGACCGAACGAACGCATGTCGGCCACCCCAAGCCATCGGTGACTGCGGAGGTCTTCAGGCTTCTTCCGGCTCATGGCTTCCTCTTCCCTGGAACGGCTCCACCATACGCGCATTCCATTCCGCGGCGGAAGCGGTACACTCGCGCCAAGCGCGGAATCGGATGCCGCGCATTGAAAATGGGAATTGGGAGGAACACGATGCTAATCCTCAAGCCGCTTATGGGCACGCTGCTCGCGGTCCTCACGCTGGCGGCGGCGGCGCCCGATGCCCAGGCTCAAGCTCAGGCCCAGACTCAATCCCAGGCCAAACTGCCCACCAAACCAATACGCCTGCTGGTGCCGTTCGCACCGGGCGGCGGCGTCGATGTGGTCGCCCGCATTGTCGGCCAGAAGGTGAGCGAACAGATCGGCCAGCCCGTGCTGGTCGAATCCAAGCCCGGCGCCGGCGGCGCGCTTGCGGTCAACGAGTTGATGCGATCCGATCCGGACGGCACGACGCTGCTCGCGACCACCAGTTCGCACGCGACGCTGCCCCTGCTCTCGAAGCAGCCCTGGCATTCAAGCAACGACTTCACGCCGATCGCCAACATCTATTCCACCACCTTCGTCATGCCGACCAATGCGGCCAGTTCGGCCCGCTTCCGCACGCTTCCGGAGTTCGTCGCCTACGCTCGAGCCAATCCGGGCAAGATCAACTGGGGCTCGTCCGGTATCGCCGGACCGCAGCACCTCGCCGGCGCGCAATTCGCCAAAGTCGCCAACATCGACATGGTGCACGTTCCGTATCGCGGCAACGGCCCGATGCTCCAGGCACTGCTGCAGAACGACGTGCAACTCACGTTCGACACGCCGACGCTGGTATCGCCGCATATCGTCGACGGCAAGCTGGTCGGTCTGGCGGTGACCGGCGAGCGCCGCATGGCGAAATTCCCAGATGTTCCGACCGTCAAGGAGTCCGGCATCGACTACTCCACGGAGGTGCGCATTTTCGTGCTCGGTCCCAAGGGCATCGCCGAGCCTCTCCAGGCGCTGCTGAACAAGGAGTTCATCGCAGCGCTCGAAGACAAGGCCGTGCGCGAGCGGCTGGTGGGCTTCGGACTGGAGGTGACGGAAAGCCAGAACAACACACCGGCCCATCTCAAGAAACACATCGATGATTTCGCCGCCGTCTACGGCAAGCTGATCACGGAGATGGGCATCAAGGCGGAGTGAGAATCGAAACGGCCGGGGTTCAAGCCCGGCCGGGTCGAACTGGACGGCGGCTGATTATTCGACGCTCGCGCCGGCGAACTCGACCACCTTTTTCCACTTGGCGGTCTCGGACACGATGATCTTGCCGAAGTCCTGGGGCGTGCCGCCCATCGGAACGCCGCCGAGATCGGCGAGTCGTTGCTTGATCTTGGGGTCGGCCAACGCTTCCTCGATCTGCTTGTTGAGGTACGCGATGACGTCCGGCGGCGTCCCGGCCTTCACGCCCATACCGAACCAGGCGCTAGCTTCGTAACCCGGCACCGTCTCCGCGACCGTCGGCACGTCAGGGAAATACGACGCGCGTTTCTCGGTGGTGACCGCCAGCGCCCGGATCTTGCCGCCCCGGATCAACTCGATCGCCGACGGCATGTTGTCGAACAGCACCTGCACCTGCCCACCCATGATGTCGGTCAGCGCCGGATTTGATCCGCGATACGGAACGTGGGTCATCTTCGCGCCGGTCATTTCCATGAACAACTCGCCGGACATGTGCACCGACGTACCGTTGCCGGATGACGCCATGTTGACCTTGCCGGGATTGGCTTTGACGTGATCGATGAACTCCTTGACCGTCTTCGCCGGGACGTCGTTGTTCACCACCATGACGTTCGGCACACGCAGGATGCCGCCGACCGGCGCGATGTCGCGGACGAAGTTGAACGACAACTTCTTGTAGAGCGTGGTGTTGATGCCGTTCGCCGGATTGACCAGCAGCACGGTGTAGCCGTCGGCCGGCGCTGCGAGCACCGCCTCGACAGCGAGGTTGTTGCCGGCGCCGGCCTTGTTCTCGACGACAAACTGCTGGCCGGTCTTCTCGGAAAGATACTGCCCGATCAGACGCGCCAGGATGTCGGTGGTGCCGCCCGGCACATAGCCGACGATCCACCGCACCGACTTGTTCGGATACGGGCCTTGCGCGAACGCAGGCCCCGCGATCAGCGGCGATGCAACAAAGCTCAGGGCAAATAGACCCAACAGCGTGCGGCGCAAGGTCATCGGCGTTCTCTCCCAAGACGGCGCGGCAATGACTGCCGTCGCATTGTTGTCGAAGTGGAAAGGTACGCGGGGCTTCGGCCCCCGCACAAGGCAAAACACGCCGCAGTGCCCCTCACACTTTGGACGGAGACCGCGCGGAAGCGGCTATTGAACCTTGATGTTGTTGGCCTCGATCAACTGCTTCCAGGTCAAAACCTCGTCGGCGATCTGCTGGCGCATCGCTTCGGGTGTGGTCGGGGTCGCAATGTTGCCGCCCTCTTTCAGCTTGGCCTGCACGTCAGGCAGCGCCAGCGCGCGGTGAAGTTCGGCGTTGAGCCGATCGACAACCGGGCGCGGGGTGCGTGGCGCCCCCGCCATGCCGAGCCATGACAGGTAATGCAGTCCCGGCAACGTCTCGGCGACCGTCGGCGCGTTGGGCAGCAGCGGATAGCGGGGCGGAGAGGTCACGGCGAGCGCACGGAACTCGCCTCTGTTGACCCGCGGAAAACCGGAGGTCGCGGTGTCCAGCATGACATCGACGCGCCCGGTCATCACGTCGGTGACGGCGGCGGCGGAGCCGCGATACGGGATCGGCACCATGTCGACGCCCGCCTTCGAGTTCACCCAGCTTCCGATCAGGTGATAGATCGAACCGAGCGACGTGATCGAATAGGTCATTTTGCCTGGCGCAGCCTTGGCGCGCGCCAGCATGTCGGCGAACGACTGGATCGGCGAATCCTTCGGCACCGCGAAGACGAACGGATAGGCGCAGACCATACTGAGAAAACTGAACGTGTTGTCGCCGTCGAAGGGGAACTTGCCGACCGCGGCCCCGCTGGCGTAACCCGCGGTCAGCAAGGTCATCGAGTAGCCGTCCGGCGGACCGTTCGTCACCATGCTGGCGGCGATGCCGCCGCCGCCGGTGTTGTTCTCGACGGTAATGGACTGCCCCAGCCGGTCGGCCATCTTATCGGCGAGCAGCCGGCCGATAATGTCCGGGCTGCCGCCGGGCGAAGTGCCGACCAAAATCCGGAGCGAACGCTGCGGCCAGTTCTGCTGCGCGCGGGCCGGCAGCGCCGCGGTTCCCGCAAAGGCGGCAGTGAGCGCGAGCGCGCTCCGTAGAGTGAGGCTCATGATGTGATGTCCCGGCTTGAAACAACATCGGGACGTTAGCAGGGATCGCAGGCGTCTGAAAGCAACGCCGCTGCCGCACCCCTGCCGCGACGGCTAATGCCGGCTTAACGGCCGGCGCTGATTGCCACTGTTCGCCGCAAGCGGATTTCCACGTTCGAGGTGTAAGCATGTCGAAAGTTGGACGCGCCTGGAGTTTGCCATGGACCTTGCAAATATCATGTCGATGAGCGTGCGGCGCTGGAGCGGACTCGTGCTCGGCGCTCTCCTCGTCGCCATGATGCACCTCAACCCGGCCAGCCATGCGAATCTCGGCAACGAGCCCTGGCCAACGCTGCTGGCGGCCGAGCCGTCCGGCTTCGATCCGTCCGTTGCGCTGCTTCAACAGCGCGCCAGCGGATCGCTGGAAAAATTGGTGCAAGCCGGCGCCACACAACAGCCGCTGTAACGGGCCGTAAACGGTAACCTCTAGGCGGATTTTAATGTTCGGCTGCTACAACCGGGGCATGCAACGCACCCCGATCGCCGCCGAACTGGCCGAGCGCCGCGAAGCCCCGCGCATCGAGGTCGACGGGCGCTACAGCACGCGCCTCGACCCCTGCGACGGGCGCGCGCCGATCACCTGCACGCTGCTGGATCACTCGATCACCGCAATGCGAATTGAACTTCCCGACAACGACGCACTGCCCGAACAAGTGCAGGTGTTGATCGGGAAACTGTCGCATAAGGCCCGCACCGTCTGGCGCAAGGGCAATGTGGTCGGCATCGACTTCATCGACGAGCATCACCCGGGATTCTCCAGATGACTCCCGAACTGGCGTGAGTATTGGCGTTTTACGGCCTTGCCACAAGACCGACGCGAGGTGCCGACGCATTACCGGCTGTTCGGCCAGCCCGAACGGTGGTCGAGGGGCTGATCTGGCCATTTT
>JAPLPD010000050.1 GCA_026400395.1 Alphaproteobacteria bacterium
GGCTCGGGCTTGTTGGCGCTGCCATAGATTCGGTTAAGCCGGCCGAGCAGCGCGTTCGAGGGATCGTTCGGGTCGGCGAAGCCGTCGTCCGGCCGCGACAACTGCTTCTGCGCGACGGCGCGCACCATGTACGGCGTCACGATCACGACCAATTCCGTCTGATTGTTGATGTAGTCGCGGCTTTTGAACAGCGCGCCAAGGATCGGCAACTGCATCAGGCCTGGGATGCCGTTGATCTGCGACTTGGTCTTTTCCTGGATCATGCCGGCCAATGACAGAGAACCGCCCGAAGGAATTTCCACGGTGGTTTCGGCGCGCCGCGTCGTAATCGACGGGATGGTCAGGGTCTGGTCCGAGCCTGGGACCGACAGCGTCAAGGCGTTGTCGGTGGACAGGTCGGACACCTCGGTCATCACCTTCAGGCTGATGCGGCCTTCCGACAGCACCACCGGCGTGAACACTAGGCTGACGCCGAACTTCTTGAAGTCGACCTGGGCCTGACAGACCGGCGGCGATTTGGTGGTGTCGCACGACAGGCCGTTGGGAATCGGGAATTCGCCGCCGGCGATGAAAGTCGCGGTCTCGCCGGAAATCGCGGTCAGGTTCGGCTCGGCCAAGGTGCGCATTACGCCGGCGCGATCCATCGCGCGCAAAGTCGCCGTGATGCCTTTTTCCGTGCCGGTGAATTTGGTCCCGGTGATTGTCTGGCCGACCGCGGAGAACGGGTTTTGTGTGGTTACGCCGGCCTGGAGCTGGCCCAGACTCGTGCCGGCAAATGCCGAGCTGCTTGATGATGTCGCGCTGCACTTCGGCGACCGTCACCTTGAGCATGACCTGGTCGCGGCCGCGCACTGAAATACCGTTGACCACCTTGGCGGTGTCGCCGACCAGCCGTGAGGCAAGGTCAAAGGCCTGTTGCGCTTCGGCGGCGCTGGCGGCGGAGCCGGAAAGCATGACGCCATCGCCGACGCCCTCGATGCGGATCTCGGCGTCAGGCATCGGCTGCCTGAGCGCGGCGGCTGTCGCGATCCTCGATGTCGATCCTCCACCCGTTGTTGTGCCCTATGATCCCGCCACCGGATTTGCGCTCCCCGAGGCCTCGGTGGGCGCGACCTCGGTCACCGCCAACCAAGCGATCATCGAGGCGGAGGTCTTTCGCTACGTCACCGACCGCGAGGTCTATAACCAGCTCGACAACGATCTGCGCATCCGCAGCGTCCTGCGCCGCTCGGACGGGGCCGCCGAGAGCGGGCTGCGGCAGCTCTGGAACAGCGCGAATGCGGACTATCCCCCCACCGTCTATGGGCCGAACGCCCGGCTCGACGTGGAAATCCTCAGCATCACCCAGATTGGTTTGAACCGCGCCACCGTGCGCCTGCGCAAGCGTCTGACATCGATCAACGGCACCCAGACCGGGCTTTTCACCGCGACCCTCCTCTTCGAGTTCCGCCCCGAGACCCGCCGCTCCATCGACGAGGTCTGGACCAACCCCTTCGGCTTCACCGTTCTCGAATATTCCATCCGCTCCGACAGATTGGAGAATTGACCCGTGTCTCGTTTGTGCCTGCCCCTCCTCTGTCTTGCCCTCATCCCGGGCCTCGCTCTCGCCGAAGCCATCCCGCGCGGCGGCCCGCATGACAGCCGCGTGCGGCTGGCCACCTATCAGGAGGGTCAGGTCTACCGCATCAGCGTCTCGCTCACCCATGTCACCACCGTCGAGTTCGGCGAGGGCGAGAGCATCCGCTCGATCATCGCGGGCGACACCGAGGGCTTCGAGATCGATGGCGTGCCGGGCGGGCAGGCCTTCGCAATCAAGCCCGTCGCCCGCGGCGTCCACACCAACGTGACGGTCTACACGAACCGGCGCAGCTATTACTTCAACGTCGAGGAAGCCTCGAACCCCACCTTCTATGTGGTCCAGTTCCGCTACCCGGAGGATGAGGCGCGACCGAGCCGTGTCATCGCGGCGCAGGCACCCAATGACAATTACGGGGCCAGCGCCCAGACCGAGTTCACCCCGATCCGGGTCTGGGATGATGGAACCTTCACCTATTTCGCCTTCGCGCCGAACGCGCCCCTGCCCGCGATCTTCCGCTATGGGAATGGCCGCGAACGCACGGTCAACACGCAGGCCCCAGAGGATGGGGTGATCCGTGTCTCCGGCGTGAGCCGCCAATGGGTTCTGCGCCTTGGCGAAGAGGTGGTC
>JAPLPD010000115.1:0-7436 GCA_026400395.1 Alphaproteobacteria bacterium
CGCTGTCGCTTCGATGAGTTGGCCATCGGGAAATGATGCCCAATTCAACCGCCTTACGAAACCCCGAAAACCCAGTATCCATAGGCCTTCAGGCCGCATTCCCCATCAGATTCACCCACTCGTTTTCCTGATGAGCCAGTTAAATCAATGCCTTAGTTTTCGGCTGATTTTGTTGCGTTGCCGTCACACTTGGCGCGCCCGATTTGCCGCGCGTGCGACGCTTCAGGCAATCGACTTTGACGTGGATTTCGATAGGTTGACCGCGGCTGATTTGCCTAAAAAGCGGCGAGGGAGGATGCGGATGAAACTTGGGAAATTGGGCGGCGTGTTGCTTGGCGCGGCGTTTGGAATGCTCGCCGCGGTCACGGTTGCTTCGGCGCAGGACGCCGCGGTCGGTTATCCGAACAAGCCGATCCGCGTCATCGTTCCTTTCGCGGCTGGCGGCGGCAACGACATCTTCGCACGCCTAGTCGGCAACAAGCTGTCCGAAATTCTGGGTCAACCGGTCATCAACGAGAACAAGCCAGGCGCCGGCGGGCGGATCGCGGCTGAATACGTGATGAACCAGCCGCAAGACGGCTACACGCTTTTCATCGGCGCGAGCGGTGTGATGTCGATCGCGGCGGCGGCCTATCCGAACCTGTCCTATCATCCGACCAAGACGTTCATCCCACTGGCGATGATCGCGAACTTCCCGCTGATCATGGTGGTGCCGCCGGATCACCCGGCGAATAACGTCAAAGAACTGGTCGAATGGGCGAAGGCAAATCCGGACAAGTCGAACTACGCCTCGACGTCGCCTGCTTTCACAACGGCGAGCGAACTGCTGAAGCTCAAGAGCGGCATGCCCGGCCAGATGATCCCCTACAAGAGCAGCAACGAGATGATCCTGAGCGTCATGCAAGGTCAGACGCTGTTTGCCATCTCGGACGGCCCGCCGGCCATTCCACAGATCAAGGCCGGCAAAGTGAAGGCGTTGGCGGTGACCGATTCCGTTCGCTCGGATGAGGTGCCGGAGGTGCCGAGCATGAAAGAAGCCGGATACCCCGAGGTCGATATCAAGCTGTTCAGCGGATACTTCGCAGCGGTCGGAACGCCCCCGGCGATTGTCGCCAAGTTGGAAGCCGGATTGCAGAAGGCAATCAAGGACCCGGATGTGAGTTCGAAGTTGAAGGCAATGGCTGTCACGCCGGGCGGCGGTTCGTCGGCCGAATTCCGCGCCATGATCGACCGCGACATCAAGACGATTTCCGAGGTCATCAAGGCGGCGAACCTGAAGTTCGACAACTAGCCCCTGTCGCCGCGCGCAAAATGATTACGCCCCGCAATGCGGGGCGTAATTGTTTTTGGGCGGCCGCTGTCGTTCGAAATCTAGTCCAGCGGTTCGAGCTTAATGATCGACGCGCCGTGGTTGGAGCCGACCCATAACGTCACCGGCGTCGTCGTGTTGTCGACGAACACGCGGCGGATGTTGGTCGTCTTGGGCAGTTGATACTCCACGTACTGACCGGTCTTCGGATTGAGCCGCGAAACGCGGTCGCTCATCATCGAGCCGGTCCAAGCCTCGCCGTTCTTATCGACGACGACATCGTAGGGCTGGGCCCACGGCGTCGGCACGACCCATTCCTTGACCTGCTTGGTCTTGGGATCGAACATCCCGACGGCATTGCCGGCGTACTCGGCGTACCAGAGCCGGTTGGCATCATCGACGGCGCCGCGCCGCGGCCGCGAATTGGCGATCTCTCCACTATAGGCGGTGAACTGGCGGGTCTTGGCATCGACGATCCCGATCGCCGATGTCTGGAAATCCAGAAGATAGAGATTGTTGTTGCTGTCCGCCCGGATGCCGTACACGCCGAAGCGCTTGCCGTTGGCGCCGAACGATCCGAGGTTCTCCCATTGTCCGGACTCGACATCGAGCCGCAGAATCTGCGAGCCATCGGAGTTTTTCACCCAGACCTTGCCGTCGATATGCGTGAATGAAGGATCGAGGTGCCCCGCCTGGGTCGCGTCGGTTTGCCATTCCTTCGGGATGGACCAGGTCTTGAACGTCTCGGTCTTCTTGTCGAAGCGCGCGATGCCGCCCTGGTACATCATGCCGACCCAGGGATTGCCGGCCTTGTCGAGGCCGAGGTCCAGCGTGCCGACCGGATAGCCTGGCTTGAGCACTGGCAGCGGATACTCCCAGACTTGGCCGGTCTTCGGATCCATCTTGCCGAGGAGTTGTTCGGAGAAATACGAGAACCAGATCATGCCTTGTTCGTCGAGCACGACGTCGTGCGGCTGGATCAGCCGACGGGGCAGGGCGTATTCGGTGGCAACGAAGCGGTTAGACGGGCCTGTCAGGCGCGGCAGCGTCTTGAGTTGATAGGACCAGCTTTCCTTGCTCAGATTGACCGAGGCGAGATACTCGGCAACCAGCCGCAGGTTCGGGCCCTGACCGAGCGAGCGCTGCGCGTTGCCGACCAGCCGCTGCGGGTGTTCCGGCGTACTCCCCGGATAGTAGCCGACCATCCGGTTGAAGATATCGACGAATTGTTCGCCGTCGTATTGCGAACGGACAATGCGGTCGAGGTCGTGGCAACTCACGCAGTTGAGGATCGCTTTCTTTTCCAGATCGGTGCCCGGGAAACTCGCGAACCATTCGGCGTTCGACATCTGCTTGGCGAGGTTCTTGGTTGGCGCGAGCTTGATCTCGATGCTCGCGGTCTGTCCGGCGGCGACGTCGGCGCTGCGCGGGTCTTCAAGGTCGTAGCCGATGGCGCGAATGCTGAGTGCATATTGGCCGGGCGTGAGCCGACCCGCCGGGAAGCTGAAGCGGCCCTTTTCATCGGTCGCGACACTGGTCGTGACGGTGGAGCCGGTCTTCTTGACGCTGACCACCACGCCTTCCATCAGGCCTTCCTTGCCGGAAGACACCGTGCCGGCCAGCGCAACGGCCGTCTGACTCTGCGCCAGCGCGGCGCCGGCCGGAAGGGCGAGCGCGAACGCCACGGCAATCAGCGAAAGGTGCTTCATGGTCTGGTTCCTTCGGTTGAGTCGCTGGGCTTCGCTGGTTTTCAGTCCAGCGGCTCAAGCTTGACGATCGATGCGCCGTGATTGCTGCCGACCCAGAAGGTCGGCGGCGTGGTCGAGTTGTCGATGAACACGCGCCGGATGTTGGTCGAGCGCGGCAGCAGATATTGCACGGTGTCGCCGGTCTTGGTGTTGAGGCGCGTTACCTGATCGGAAAGCATCGATCCGGTCCAGGCGTCATCGTTCTTGTCGAGTTGCACGTCGTAGGGCGCGGACCAGCGCGGCATGATCCGCCACTCCTTGAACGCTTCGGTCTTGGTGTCGAACATGGCGATGCGGTCGCCGCGGAACTGAGCGAACCACAGCCGGTCCTGGTCGTCCATCTGGCCGCGGCGCGGCGCAGAGCCAGCCGTCGGCACTTCGAACATCTTCACTTCGCCGGTCTTTGCGTCGAGCCGGCCGATGTGACGGAGCCGAAAATCCGTGAAGAACACGTTGTTCTTGGAATCCGGAATCACGTCGTAGATGTTGTGCGGCTCCTTGGCTTCCTTGAAAGGCTCCCAGGTCTCGATCCTGCCGCTGGCGAGATCGAGCCGGTGGATGCCGGCGAAGCCGTTGTTCTGCGCCCACACCTTGCCATCCACATGCGAGCTTTGCGGGCTCACCATGTTGACCTGGGCGGCATCGACGTTCTGCTCCTTCGGTAATGGCCAGTAGGAGAATTTCTCGGCCTTGCGGTCGAACTTTACCAGCGTGGCCTGGTACATGTTGCCAAGCCACAGATTGCCGTCCTGATCGGCGCGCAGCGCCAGGAATCCGGTCGGGAAGCCAGGCTTGTGTTCGGGCACCGGGAATTCCGTGACCTTGCCGGTCTTGGGATCGAGGCGGCCGAGATTCTGCTCGCCGAAGTTCGAGTACCAGGCCATGCCGTCCTTATCGAGGATCACGTCGTGGGGCTCGATGGTGTCGCGCGGGAGATCGTACTCGGTGTAGATCACCCTGGTGGCGCGGCCACCTGGCCGCGGCATCGGCTCAAGCGGGAAGCTCCACTGCGGCTTTGCGCTGAGATTGACGGTGGAAAGGAACTCCGCGGTGGATTTGTAAATCTGCACCCGGGAATCGCCGCGCTCTTCCATCATGCGCTCGGCGCGGCGCAACTGCGGATGCTGCGGGATGCTCTGGTTGACGTAGCTTTGCATCCGCGGAAGCGTGATTTCGAGAAAGTCCTTGGATGTATGCGTCGATCGCATCACCCGCTCAAGCGTGTGGCAGCCGACGCAATTGAGAAACACGCCCTTGCGAGGGTCGTTGCCGGGGATGCTGTTGATCCACTCGGCGTTGGTGAGTTGGGCCGCGAGGTCCTCGGTCTTGCGCAGCTTGAGATCGACGGTGGTGGTTTTCTGCGCGGCGACTTCGATGCTCTTGTGATTGTCGAGATCGTAGCCGATGGCGCGAATGCGGATAGCATACTGGCCGGGTTCGATCCGGTTCGCGGGGAAGCTGAAGCGGCCCTCGCGGTCGCTGACGACGGTGACGGTGATGGTGGAGCCGGCCTTCTTGGCGCTCACCAGCACGCCTTCCATCACTCCCTCTTCAGCGGAGGACACCTGTCCGGCCAGCGCCGCGGATTGCGCGGACGCTGTGGCGACCGGCAGCATCGTGAATGCAAAAATGCCCAGGCCGGCGAGCAGCGGAATGCGGCGCATCAAGACCTCCCCCGGATGAAACTGTTCTTTTCATTGGCTCAATCATAGTCCTGGCCGGGCAGGGCCACAATCACAGGATGTGGGATTTGTCCGGGGCGGCCCGCCAAATGGGCCGGAGAATCCGGCTTCCATTCCTTGGACAAAACGGCGGCTCCGTTCATCCTCCCGGCAAAACGGGGAGGACGCATGCGGACGCAAGTCGGAATCATCGGAGCGGGGCCGGCCGGACTGATGCTGTCGCATCTGCTGCATCTTGCCGGCATTTCAAGCATCGTGATCGAAAACCGCAGCCGGGCCTATTGCGAAGCGCGGGTGCGCGCCGGCCTGATGGAAAACTGGGTCGCGCGGATGCTGATCGACACCGGCGTCGGCGAGCGGTTGCGGCGCGAGGCCATGGTGCACGACGGCATTTATATTTCCTTCAAAGGCGAGGCGCGGCACATCGACTTCCACAAGCTGATCGGCAAACAGGTGTTCATCTACGACCAGAAAGAGGTCGTGACCGACCTGATCGCCAAGCGGTTGGCCGATGGAGGGCAGATCCTCTTCGATGTGGAAGACGCCGGCGTTCACGACTTCGACGGCCGGAATCCGAAAATCCGGTTTCGCCATGAAGGCATGGCGCAGGAAATCGACTGCGACTTTATCGGCGGCTGCGACGGCTTCCATGGAATTTGCCGGCCGAGCTTTCCAGCCGGCGCGCGGAGCGACTACGACCGCGTTTATCCGTTCGGTTGGCTCGGCATCCTGTCGGAGTCGCCGCCGCCGGACGACGAACTGATCTACTGCTTCCACGAGCGCGGCTTCGCGCTGTTCTCGATGCGCGGGCCGGATTTGTCGCGCCTGTATTTGCAGGTGCCGCCGGATGAGAACGCCGATGCTTGGTCCGACGCCCGCATCTGGGACGAACTCGAAGCGCGCCTCGGCGGCGTGCGGCCTCTGCAGCGCGGCAAGATCGTGCAGAAGGGCATTACGCCGATGCGCAGCTTCGTCACCGAGCCGATGCAGTCGGGCCGATTGTTTCTCGCCGGCGACGCCGCCCACATCGTGCCGCCGACCGGCGCCAAAGGCATGAACCTCGCGATGGCCGACGTGCGCGTGCTGTCACGCGCGATCGACGCGCACGTCAAATCCGGACGCGAGGATTTGCTGAACGATTATTCCGCGACCTGCCTCAGTCGGGTGTGGAAGGGGCAGCGGTTCTCATGGTGGATGACGCAACTGCTGCACCGGCACGGCGACGCGATGGATTTCGACACCAAGCGCCAGATCGCCGAGATCGATTACGTGACCGGCTCGGAAGCGGCGATGACGTCGCTTGCCGAGAACTATGCCGGCCTGCCGATGGCGTAGCTACTTGGGCGGGTTTGCCATCTGCACCAGTTCGGCGATCTTCTCCTTCGGGATCGGCGCGGACATGAACTTGGTGGCGACTGCCTCGGCCATGATCGCGTCGATGCCGACGATCTGATCTGGGTTGAGCGCGCTCTTCGGCACCAGACCCGGGACCTTCTGCGCGACGCTCAGCGGCACCTTGGCGATGTCGGCGAATGCGACGAGGGCGTCCGGCGACGAATACATGTAGTCAATGGTTTCGCGGTACGCGGCCATGTATCTGTCGAACAGCGCCTTCTTCTTTTCGAGCGTGGCGGCGCTGGTCATGTTCACCCGCACGGTCCGGTTCTGCAGGCTTTTGATTTCGGCGGCGCGCACCAGCACGCGGATGCGGCCCTCGTCGATTTCTTTCAGGCCGATCGGAATGGTTGACCACGCCGCGTCGACCTGGCCGGTCATGCCGGCGGTAAAGCTCGGTGTGACGCCGCCGACCGCCGTGGGCTTGGCGTCGATATTTTCCTGGGCGAGCAAGGCCAGAAGCGCGGCATGGCTGGAGGACCCGGCGACCGAATAGCCCATCGTCTTGCCCTTCATGTCCTGCATCGTCTTGACCGGCGACGCCGCGGGAACGAACCAATAGATGTCGGGCTGGCCGGTGGTCTCGGCGCTGAAGATGCGAACCGGGCCGCCCTTGGAATAGATGCCCATCACGGTGGAGGTGCCGACTGACACCGCCATGTCGAGCTGGCCGGAAATGATCGCGCCTTGCGCTTCGGCGCCGCCGCCGGTGAACAGCAGCTCCAGGTTCACGTTGTGCTTCTTGAAGATGCCGGCGCGGTCGCCGATCTCGGTGACCGATGTGTCCCAGGCCCCGCGCTGCGGGACCGCGACCTTGAGCGTTTCTTGCGACTGGGCTGGAGCCGCGGCTAGCAGTGCGGTGGCGGCGAGAAACAACGAGGCGATTTTCATGCGGACTCCGTGGATCGCCGTGCCCGGCACACGCGATCCCAAATTGTGCACCGGGCAGGGCCGGATTTTCAATCGACAAGCTCCATTATTCCCGCGGCACGCTGGCGCCCGGGTCATTTCGGCCGAAGCGCATTCGGAAACAGTCCGAGGGCGCGCGGGACGCCGGGGATCTTGCGGACCCACGGGCTCAAGCCCCTCGCGTGACTTGAGCGGAACGGCGATCTCGGCCGAGGCCACCGTTCTGGTTTTGTCGAAACCGCAAGTCCGCTTTCTCTCCAGCGTCCCGCGCGCGGTGTTTGAGGTTTGCTCCGCACGACCCCCGGTGGGCTGAGTTTTCAGGACCCCTCCCGCTATTGCGGTCGGACGGGGCCTACCCACCGCTATGAGCCTTGGCAGCGCCTGGCCGTTGGC